>CAYGTD010000112.1:0-10829 GCA_964352725.1 uncultured Roseivirgaceae bacterium | reverse complement strand
CGGTTCTTCCCTGAAAACGCGGTAGAGTATTTTATTTCCTATTACGACTATTACCAACCTGAAGCATTTATTCCATCTAGCAATATTTATATAGAAAAAGACCTTTCTATCAACGAAGAGATTGAAAAATTAAGACTGAGTGCAAGTTCAGCCTTGCTTTCAGGTAGAAGAGATGTTATTGTAGTTGCTTCCGTTTCCTGTATTTACGGTATTGGTAATCCTGAAGAGTTTGGAAAAAATGTCATTAAGCTGCAAGAAGGGGATGTTATCCCAAGGAATAAATTTCTTTTTGATTTAGTAGATATTCTATACAGTCGCACGGAAGCAGAGTTTAAAAGAGGGAATTTTAGAGTAAAAGGAGATACGGTAGATGTATTTGTTGCTTATGCTGATTTTGCCTACCGGTTCATATTTTGGGGTGATGAGATCGAATCAATTCAGCGAATAGATCCATTTTCAGGCGAAAAACTTTCAGATGAACGAATTGTATCCATTTTCCCTGCAAATCTTTTTGTTACCGACAAAGACCAACTTCAAGTAGCGATTAAGGAGATTCAGGATGACATGGTAGAGCAGGTGCAGTACTTTGAAGATGAGAGGCGATTTCTTGAAGCAAAGCGTCTCAAGGAACGAACAGAGTTTGATATAGAAATGATTCGTGAAATAGGATACTGTTCAGGAGTGGAGAATTATTCTAGGTATTTTGACAGAAGAACACCAGGAAGTAGACCATTCTGCTTACTGGATTATTTTCCAGACGACTTCCTTATGATCATTGACGAAAGTCATGTAACCGTACCCCAAGTAAGAGCTATGTGGGGAGGTGATAGAGCAAGAAAAGTGAATTTGGTTGATTACGGATTTAGACTGCCATCAGCATTGGATAATCGTCCTCTAACTTTTAATGAGTTTGAGGATATGTTGAATCAGGTTGTATTCGTAAGTGCTACACCTAGTGAGTATGAGCTTAGAAAATCTGAAGGCGTTATCATCGAACAGCTTATTCGTCCTACAGGATTGCTTGATCCTGAAATAGAAGTTCGCCCTAGTCTGAACCAAATTGATGACTTGATGGAGGAAATTCAGAAAACCATTGAGATGGAGTCTCGGATACTAATAACGACACTCACAAAGCGAATGGCTGAAGAACTCACCAAGTATCTGATGAATGCTGGGGTTAGGACCCGATATATCCACTCAGAGGTAGATACATTAGATCGTGTTGAGATTCTTCGTGAATTGAGACTTGGTGTTTTTGATGTTTTAGTTGGAGTAAATCTACTTAGAGAAGGACTTGATTTACCTGAAGTTGCATTGGTTGCTATTATGGATGCTGATAAAGAAGGCTTCTTAAGAAATGTAAGATCGCTTGTACAGACCATAGGAAGAGCTGCCAGAAATGACAAAGGAAGGGTGATCATGTATGCAGATAAGATGACTGAATCTATGCGAGTAGCTATTGATGAAACAAATAGACGAAGAAGCGTCCAGCAGGAATACAATGAGAAGCACGGCATCACCCCAAGATCACTATCTCAAGACAAAGAGTCTATTTTAAGACAGACAGGTGTTGCAGATAAGAAAAAAGGTGCCAAAAAATACTATATGGAAGAAGAGACTTCCATTGCAGCAGATCCAGTAGTTGCTTATATGTCTAAAGATCAACTCGATAAATTGGCTAATGAGACTCAGCGAAAAATGGAAAAGGCAGCAAAAGATTTAGACTTCATGGAAGCTGCTAGACTAAGAGATGAACTAATCGAAATTAAGAAATTAATAGTTGAGAGCAAATGATCTCTTCATTCTTTGGAAAAAAAGAGATAGTAACGGATGTTTGCTCTCATAAGCAACATAACTCAGAGTAATTAACTGTTTTCTAATCTGTCCCTAAAATTTTATTATGTCTAAAATATCTGCATTTGGCACTTATGTACCTGAAAAAATCATTGACAACCACTATTTCGAAGGAACCATTGACACAAATGATGAGTGGATCACTTCCCGAACTGGAATAAAAACGAGAAGATTTGCGAAAGAAGGTGAATTCGTGAGTGATCTCTGCGTAAAGGCAGTGAAAGACATGCAAAAGCGTAATGGTGTTACTATTGATGATGTAGATTTCATTATAGTTTGCACTACATCTCCTGATCTGACTATGCCCAATGTTGCCTCACGTATACAATACAAACTTGGCATACAAAACGCAGGGTGTAATGATATTTATGCCGCCTGTGCAGGCTTTGTGTATGGACTACAGATTGCACATGCTTTAGTCAATACGGGTGTCTACAAAAAAGTATTGTTAGCAGGTGGTGAAACGCTCAGTAAAATCACAGATCACCAAGATAGAACCTCGTGTATCTTATTTGGTGATGGTGCCGGTGTTGCATTAATTGAGCCAAGTGAAGACGAACAATTTATAGCTTTTAACTCCGGAACAAATGGTGAGTTAGGTCATGATTTATATCTAAGTCATAAGAAAAATAACGTAAATGGAGTCGGAATTAATCCAAATGGAAAAATTGTGCAAAATGGAAAATCCGTATTTAAGTGGGCTGTTGGGAATATTCCTATCAAAATAAAAGAGCTTGTAGCAAAGGCTGGAATGACTCTAGATGACATAGATTATATCGTTCCTCACAGCGCTAATTTACGTATCATTGAGGCAATTGCAAAGAATTTAAATTACCCTATGAATCAAATTCCTGAAAGTGTCTCAGAGTTTGGAAACACCTCTTCAGCTTCCATTCCATTAGCAATTGATAAAGGAGAGAGAGACGGAAGAATTAAAAAAGGAGATACCCTATTACTTATAGGATTTGGAGGCGGATTGACCTTTGCAGGGGCTATTTTGAAGTGGTGATCAGCCATTGAAGTTGATAAAAATTATTGCAAATCAGTTATAAAAAATTAGATTAAATCAATGTTGCGGAACTAACCGACAGTCATTACATTTGTAATTACTACTAGGCGGTAGTAAGTTTTTTCCCGATGCTAATCGGGATTGGTGGTGAACGGAGCGGGCTTTATTGTCCGCTCTTTTTTTATGCCCTTGCCTAAGTCTATCAACAAAGACCCATCTTCCTTTAGTGAATGAATTTTAATATTCAGTTCTTTAGCCTGATTTTTCATCTTTCTAGAGTAATAATTAGAGTTCTTATTTCCAATCACTATCAAGTCTGAGCTAATATGCTCGGTCAACCATTTTAAACTTTTCACTGATTGATTATTAATCAGAATTATATCAGTCGCTATCGGATTTTTAAAGTCTAAATGAAAAGTAGTTGAATCAAATATTACAAATTTCTTCTTCCCAATTTGGCCGTATTTCATTGCATTGTTTTCAGAAGTATTTAATTCAAATTCGCGAACCGACTCAGCAATTGGACGTAAGTGAGAAGATAAACGAGATGGATTTATCTGAAAGGAAAGAAGCTCTAATTCATCAGGTGAATAATCGTCAATGTATAATGTAGAACGATGACCTTCAATATGATCAATAACCGTTTTATCTCTTACCTCAAAAAATACGAGCTGATTTTTAGTTGATTGCATATTGTGAGAATAAACATCCCAACTTAAAAAAGTCAAAAAACAAACCACTGACACCACTAGCGTTTTAAAGGACCTATAATGCAGCCCCGCTATTAAGGTGATTACAATTGTATAAGTCATGATAAGACCGAATTGATCCATGTATATCCATTCGATAAGACTGTTAGGGAGTATTTCGACTAGACTAATCAATTCATTGATACTCCACATGAAGTAAGAAAGTCCTTTTCCAATTAAGGCTCCTAATTCGTGATATATAGCATCTAAAAAAAGCATTGCCATACCTCCTATCAGCATCAGAAATGCGGCTGGTATTACGATAAGATTAGATGCCAAAAAATATGTTGGAAATTGATGAAAATAATAGGCTGAAAGTGGAAATGTAGCTAGTTGTGCTGCTATTGAAACACATGTAATTGCCCAGGCTTTGTCCACTATCCACCATCGAAAGTCAAGAAGACGATAAAGCTTTGGCTGTAGGTAGACAATACCAATCACAGCCGCAAATGATAATTGAAATCCTACGGAATAGATGAGGTAAGTATCATAGATCAATAGTAGAAAAGCAGCAAAACCTAATGTGTTATAAATATTGCCTTCTTTGGCAAACATTTGACTAAAAGCCACTAATGAAAACATGGTTGCTGCCCTAAGTACAGATGGTGACAAACCAGTTACTGTGGCATAAAGCCAAATAGCCGTGATAGAAATCACTCCGAATAGTCTTTTACCTGTATTCCCCCTCTTCCTCAGTTTACCAATAAACATTTGAAGTATCATGAATACAATTCCAACATGCAGTCCAGATACAGCCAGCACATGCATTGCTCCTGCAGCAGAATAGGATTTCTTAATATCATTATCAATATGATCTTTGATACCTAAAAGAAGTGCCTTAGCAATGCCATTCTCTCTAGGTTGAGAAATATTAGTGTCAATTATGGAAGTAGCTCCATCCCTTATTTTATAAGCCCTCTTAAGAAAAATATTAGGTGGCTTGTTATTAATGAGCTTTACTTGATCAAGCTTTACAAAGGAATGGCTATAGATGTCTTGACGAGCTAAGTATTGGCGGTAATCAAATTCATTCGGATTATCTGGTCCCGGAACGGAATAAAAACTTCCCTTTACCAATAAATGATCCCCATATTCAAAACCTTGCTTACTAAGACTGTCTTTATTAATATACAAATGAATGATCCCATTTGTGAAAAGTGTAGAACTATCAACAAAAACATTCTCCAATTGGAAGTCATACCTAAAGTGATTCGTACGTTCATTAACAGGGCTTACTATAGTGCCTGAGAATCCTCTTACTCTCTTTGAAATAAATTTGTAATGGCTTTCTGAGTGACTCTGATAGTACCAGTTGGTTATGAAACCTCCTAGCACAAAAATGAGCATTAGTGCTAGTATCCCATTTACATGCCTGAGATTATAGAATCCTCTTTTTGTTGAAATTAATATTGAAATAGCCAGTAAGACTATTCCCACAATAGCAATTAAGGTATCATTTTTCCAGAATACAGGAAAAGCATCAAAGCAAATAATACCTGATATAAGTGCTATCGATAAGCGAACGAAAGGATATGAATTCCAGAAATACATGCCGTTGCATAATAAAGCTGATGAATTTCAACTTATAATGCAACGGATTTATCAATAATTATTAGTAACGTTTTAAAATAAATATGCTAGAACTAGAATTAACAGTTTCCTGGAGTCCTAGGAAACGGAATCACTTCTCTGATATTGTCAATGTCAAATTACTAAACTGGAACATTAACTCAAACACCAAGATTACCATAAACCCAAGGTTTTGTCGATTAAATTCATTTCAATCTATACACCTCTGCTCCAATGGTATAAATATGTTTTTGTCCTGGCAAAGAGTATTGCCATTTTCCGAAGCTAGCCTGACGTACAAGTTGTTTTTTGGAAAAAGTATCGATTTCTGAGCATACTATAGAGAAATAACCCTCTGATGGTTTCCACAGAATATTCAAAAACTCGAAACAAACAAAAAAATCTTCGCTAAAGACCAAGTTCACGTGGCTCAGATCAATCTCCACCCACCCTTCCTGGTTGGAAATGTTTATAAAGGCCCCCTCGAATACATCCGATCCCGGTAATCCATTTACAGTTTTTTCAAGTACTCTTACCCTCATTTTGGCTTTTTCAAGGGTATTATCTCCTATTTTAATCCTAGCCTTAGACAGATAAACTGGATAAGAACTGGCCTCCATTAGTTGGACTATTTGTGCTCCTTCCTTAAAGTTGGCATAGCATGATCCCCAATAAAACATCGGCTTTACGCCCAGTTTTTCATAGCTTCTTTTTTCTTTATCAGGGGTAATTTCAACAGTTCTGAGCTCCATGACAGCTTCTTCAAGTGCTATAACAATTTCCTGACTATTCAACAGGTAAGTAATAGGTAGTTTCTTTCGAACGTGGATCACCTCAGAAAAAGTCAGTGAGTCATCTGTAAACTGTGAGGGAATGATTAAGCGAAAGAGACCATCTTCGTTAGATACCGTTCCTACATTCTCGCCTACTATACCTATGGCAGCATACTTAATCGGCTGTCTAGTATTCGTATCCACAACCAACCCTTCAATGATTTGATCTTGTGAATAAGATAATTCAGCGCCTAATACGCACAGCAATAAATAAAAAAATAGCTTATTCATCTTTAGTCAATTTATTAATACGACTAATATGTTGATGGAATAGTTACGATTTTATATGAATTTTCTCTTACCGAAAAAAGATCATTACCCAATGTGATGATTAAATCCTATCCATTTCTAAGCAACAAAAGAATCTTAAAACTCACAATTTCCAGGAGTTCTTGGGAATGGAATAACGTCTCTAATATTTCCCATTCCTGTAACAAATTGAATGATTCGCTCAAAACCCAATCCAAATCCACTATGTGGAACGGTTCCGAATTTTCTTGTGTCCAAATACCAGCTCAATTCTTCTTTAGGAATATTCATTTCGTCCATTCTAGCCTCGAGATTACTTAATCTTTCTTCTCTTTGAGAACCTCCTACTATTTCGCCAATTCCTGGGAAAAGAACATCCATGGCTGCTACAGTCTTCCCATCATCATTCTGTCGCATATAAAATGACTTTATGTCTTTAGGGTAATTGTAAAGAATTACTGGTTTCTTAAAATGTTTTTCAACTAAGAAACGCTCGTGCTCTGACTGTAAGTCAGCACCCCATTCGTCAATCAAATATTTAAATTTTTTCTTCTGGTTTGGTTTTGATCTTTTCAATATTTCAATCGCGTCTGTGTAGGTTAATCGTTCAAAATCGTTATCCACAACAAACTGTAAACGTTCCAATAATGAAAGCTCTTGACGTTCATTTTGAGGCTTATTTTTATCCTCATCAATAGATCTCTTGTTTAAAAACTCTAAATCTTCCTGACAATTTTCTAAAACATATTTCACCACATATTTGAGCATTTCCTCTGCCAAATCCATGTTATCATCAATATCATAGAAAGCCATCTCTGGTTCTAGCATCCAAAACTCTGCCAGGTGACGCGTTGTGTTACTATTCTCAGCCCTGAAGGTTGGTCCGAAGGTATATATCTCTGAAACAGCTAAAGCCGCTAATTCACCCTCTAATTGTCCCGAAACTGTAAGGTTTGTTTCTTTCTCAAAAAAGTCTTGTTTGTAATCTACTGACCCTTCGTCTGTTTTCGGCACATTATTCAAGTCAAGAGTAGTGACCCTAAATGTTTCCCCTGCTCCCTCCGCATCAGATGCTGTTAAGATTGGTGTATGGATATTTAGAAATCCTTTATCATGAAAGAATGTATGCAATGCGTACATCATGGAGTGTCGTACTCTGAAAATAGCACTAAAGGTATTTGTACGAGGACGTAAATGAGCGATCTCTCTCAAAAACTCCATGGAATGGCGTTTTGGCTGCAATGGATACTCATCTGGATGTGCTTCTCCAAGCACATCAATTTTTTCCACCAATAGCTCTACTGATTGACCTGCGCCTTGGGATTCAGCTAATTTTCCAATTGCTGAAATACTTGCACCAGTAGTGATTTTTCTCAAAATCTCTTCATCGGTCTTATCCACATCTAGTACTAGCTGAAGATTATTGAGTCCTGATCCATCATTCAAAGCCACAAAAGCCACATTCTTGCTTTCTCGCTTTGTTCTTACCCATCCTTTTACACACAATTCTTCACCAGATTTTCCCTCTGACAAAACTTTCTTGATTTTTGTTCTTCTATATTTATCCACAGTCTATGAAATATTTGCGCCGCAAAACTAACTAATGTGATAATTTTAAGGGACTAATTATAAAAATGCAAAAGCTCACACTTAATCAATCTCTCCAACAAAAACTGTCTCCACAGCAGATTCAGTTTATAAAGCTCTTGCAGGTGCCAACAGCAGAGCTAGAAACTAGGGTGGAAGAAGAACTAGAAGTTAACCCGGCTTTGGAAGAAGGAAAAGAGGAAAAAGAAGCGGACGAGCAAACGGACGAACAAACGGACGATTTTGATGATGACTTTGATAGCGAGACAGATACCGTAGAGAATATTGAAGAATACTTACAGGATGACTATGCTGGCTATAAAATGCAAGGCGATGGTAGAAGTCCTGATGAAGAAGATAAAGAGACACCTATTACTTTTGGAAAAACCCTCCACGAACAGCTTATTTCTCAGCTTGGTTATCTGAAACTTGATGAAAAATCAGAACTACTAGCTAAACAACTGATTGGAAGTATTGATGCTGATGGGTATATACGACGGGATTTAGGTGCAATTGTGAATGACTTGGCGTTTTCACAAGGAGTAGAAACAGACGAAGAGGAACTTGAAAATTTGTTATATAAAATTCAAGGATTTGATCCTTCTGGAGTTGGTGCTAGAAATCTGCAAGAATGTCTATCACTGCAATTAGAAAAGAAAGATGCCGAGAATGAAGTGGTTTATATTGCCCAGCGGATTATAGACACTTGCTTCAATGAATTTTCGAAAAAGCATTACGAAAAAATTTCAAGGAAACTAGGGATTGAAAATGAGGAAATTTTAAGAGAATCCATTTATTTGATTACCAAATTGAATCCAAAGCCAGGAGGATCTGGAGACGAATTATCAAGGACACAATATATCATTCCTGATTTTATCCTTGTCAATAACGATGATAAGCTTGAGCTATCACTCAACTCTAGAAATGCTCCTCAGCTAAAAGTAAGCAGATCATATTCTGATATGCTTCAAGCATATGATAAAAGTGATAAGAAAGACAAAAAACTAAAAGAGACCGTTTCATTCATCAAACAAAAACTTGATTCAGCAAAATGGTTTATTGATGCTATTCAGCAAAGACAGAATACATTACTCAATACCATGCAAGCAATCATTGACTTTCAGTATGATTATTTTCTGGAAGGAGATGAAAGTAAGCTCAGACCAATGATTCTTAAAGATATTGCCGACAAAATACAGATGGATATTTCAACAGTTTCTAGGGTAGCGAGTAGCAAATCCGTGCAAACAGACTTTGGCTTACTGCCTTTGAAATATTTTTTCTCTGAAGGTATAGCCACTGAATCTGGTGAAGATGTAAGTAGTCGAGAGGTGAAAAACAAGCTCAAAGGACTGATAGATAATGAAAACAAAGCGAAACCTCTTTCCGATGAAAAACTTGAAAAAGGGCTGAAGGAGTTTGGCTATACCATTGCCCGAAGAACAGTGGCAAAATATAGAGAGCAATTAAATATTCCGGTGGCTAGATTGCGAAAAGAGCTTTGAAAATTTTCATGAAAGTCATTTCACTAGTGTTTCATCCATTACTGATGGCTACATTCATGAGTGCGCTCCTTTTTAGTAAAGCTCCAGAAATTTATCCCGGACTCCAGCCTCAAGCTTATCTCTATTTTATTTCTGCCATTTTCATTATTACATGTCTTTTGCCTGCCATTAGCATTTTCGTCATGAAAATGTCTTCAATGATTTCAAATTTTGAGTTGGTAAAAAGATCAGAGCGATTATATCCATTCGCAATTATTGCCATTTATTATGGAGTAGCTGCCTATATTTTTACAGAAAAGATTCAGATTGGAAGTCCTTTCAATGTCATTATGCTTGGAGTAGCAACATTGATTGTGTTATTACTGATTATTTCTACGAAATTTAAAATAAGTGTTCATGCCACTGCAATATGGAGTGCAATAGGCTTTTTAAGCGCGCTGATAGTCACAATGGGCATTGATCTTGGCGTGTTCTTCTATATCATCATACTCGGTGGAGGCATTACTAGCTCGAGCCGATTATTTCTGGGATATCACACACCAAAAGAAATATGGAGTGGAACAGTATTAGGTTTCCTCTATAGCTTTTTAGCTATCTACATCTTTACTTAAAAGCCTGTAATATTGATACCAAAGGTGACCATTTTAGGATTAAATGTTTGTCCTGTAGGGTCTCCGTATGTATTTACAGAAAAGTCATCTTTAAAGACGTTATTGAAGTATTGTTTATAGAATAGATGAACGCCTCTAAATCCGAGTCTTGCTTGAACGCCATATCTGAAATTATTTACACCAAAATCACCAGAATTTTTGCTCTTATATTTTTCTCCGTTCAAATCATAGACCAATTTGTCTTTAGACTTCATTCTAAGACCAACCATTCCGCCTAAAGAAATGAAAAATCCTTCACCTTCTTCTGATCCTTTTGGGTGAAATCTCAATTCTACAGGTATCTCAAAAAACGTATTCTTAAGACTATATTTATTGAAAATCACATTATTTGCGCTCGCCGAATCAGTCGAAAAACTATAATCACCTGCAATGTCAGCTGTAAGTGCCAAATAATTAGAAGTACCCGCTAACGTATCCTGATTGGTCTTAAACCCGATCTTGTCCATTGTGAATCCCGCTCCATAATTGAACCGAAATTTTTCATTCAACTTTTTAGTTTTCAAATAGTAAATGCCTATTGATTTTGAAGGCCAAACCTCTTGATCTAGATCGCCTACTGTTTCAGACCATAGGCTAAAGCCAATATCCACCATTAATTCCCCAGGAAGATCTGGTCTAGCAAACTCATTTTCTTGGGAAAAAAGTCCCATACTAGATAGAATAAGCAGCGATCCGAATAAATATTTCATTAATTTTATTAGATATTTTCTACAAAAGAAGTTGATTTTAACTGAGTAAGGATCACTTTCGATGTTAAATGATCTTAATTATCAAGATAAAATTTGCGCAAAAGTTCGCGATCA
>CAYGTD010000111.1:0-10898 GCA_964352725.1 uncultured Roseivirgaceae bacterium | reverse complement strand
TCATGAATTTCAAAGTAGAGTTTTCCTCCTTTTTTTAAGGACGTTAGCCCACAATCTCCAATTCTTTTGTAAAAGACAATAGGATCATCATCCGACACAAAAAGGGCCTTTTCAGGCTCAAATGAAAGCACATTTTTATTCATAGAAGTCCTTTCTCTCTCTGGGATGTAAGGAGGATTACTTACCAAAATATCCAATTCATTTTCAGATAAATCCTCTGATAAGATATTGTGATTGATTAGTGCTATATCAGCCTTCAATGATTTGGCATTATTCCTTGCAATGGCAATGGCAGCATCAGAAATATCCGTTCCATACGCATCACCTTTGAGTTCCAATGCAAGTGAAATAGCAATACATCCTGAACCAACTCCAACCTCTACAATTTTGGGTTGATGAACTCTATTTTCCCTAATTATCAAGTCTACCAATTCTTCCGTTTCTGGTCTTGGTATCAATGCTCCCTTTTGCAATTGAAATTTTCTACCATAGAAGTAAGTAAGTTCTGTCACATATTGGATTGGCTCATAATCCAATAGCCGTTTAATACAGCTTTGTAATTTGACTGAATCATAAGGCTTTTGATTATCTAATAAAATGTCCGATTTAGAAACTTGAAAAACATCCTCTAAAAGCAGATAGGAAATATTCTCCGCCTCTCTTCGGTCATATACTTTCTCAAGCTCACTCGCTATATCTTCCCAAACCTGTTTCATCAGCTGTATAATAAAATTGAAAACTCATCAGACAATCTCTCGAATTGATGAGCTGTAAATCAAGGCGTTATATTTCTCAATAATTACCACCCGAATTATTCGGGATAATGCGAAATTAGCGACATCATGTCACACGATACTTTTATGAGAAGAGCTTTGGAATTAGCAGAGCTAGGAAGAGGTTCGGTATCTCCGAATCCAATGGTGGGCTGTGTTATTGTACATGAGGACAAAATCATTGGAGAAGGCTATCACAAAAAACATGGAGAAGCTCACGCAGAAGTAAATGCAATTACCTCTGTAAAAGACGAATCATTACTCCCAGAATCTACGATTTACGTGACTTTAGAACCTTGTGCGCATTTCGGGAAAACACCACCTTGCGCAGACCTCATAATTTCCAAGAAAATTAAACATATAATAATCGCATGTTTAGATCCACATGAAAAAGTCGCTGGAAAGGGGATCCAAAAACTCATACAATCAGGAGCTGATGTCAAAGTGGGCACATTGGAAAAAGAAGCGCAAGAATTGAACGAGCGGTTTTTTACTTCAGTTCAGAAGCAACGACCTTATGTAATTCTCAAATGGGCGCAAACAGACGATGGATTTGTGGCCAAAGAAAACTTCGATTCTAAATGGATTACAAATGATTATTCACGTCAACTGGTTCATAAATGGAGGACTGAAGAAGATGCGATTTTAGTAGGAAAAAATACAGCATTGCACGATAATCCATCACTTACTGTAAGAGACTGGAAAGGAAGAAATCCAGTCCGCGTTTTGCTAGATACTAATCTAGAAGTTTCGAAAAAATCGAAGCTACTTAATGAGGAAGCTACTACAATCATTTTCAATTCCATAAAGAACGAAGAGAATGGCAATGTCAAGTGGCTGAAAGTAGATTTAAATAATCCATTAAATATTCTACAGAAGCTCCATCAACTTAGCATTCAATCCATCATCATTGAAGGAGGCGCCCAAACATTGAACTCTTTTATAGACCAAAATTCTTGGGATGAAATCCGAGTTTTTATAGCGCCAAAAAGTTTTGCGAAGGGGATTGAAGCACCAAATGCAGTAGGAGCATTAATACATACAGAAACTATTTTTGGAGATCAACTGAAGATATACAAGAACAACCATGGCTGAAGATCTAAACATACTTACAACCGCTTCAAAAGAGGAAAAATATGAGTCGCTACTCCCTCAAATAGAAGGACTCCTTTTTGGAGAAAAAAATCAAATTGCCAACATGGCAAATATTGCCGCAGCTCTAAAAGAGGCACTTGGTTTTTTCTGGGTTGGTTTCTACTTGGTAGATTCTCCCGAAGAATTGGTTTTAGGACCATTTCAAGGCCCGGTTGCTTGTACTAGAATTAAAAAAGGAAAGGGTGTTTGTGGTGCTTCTTGGAAGCAAGAAAAAACACTAGTTGTACCTAATGTAAATGAATTTCCAGGCCATATTGCTTGTGCATCGGCCTCAAAGTCCGAGATTGTTTTACCTGTTTATAGACAAGGAAATATCATAGCAGTACTAGATGTTGATAGTGATTCACTCAATGATTTTGATAATATAGACGCTAAATATTTGGAAAAAATTATTTCATTCATTGGTTAACAATCTTTAACCAATACAATTGGTAATGAGCTAATTATCTAAGCTTATCAGCTTATTTTTGCAGCTTATGTCCACCAAGCTCAAAATAAGACTTAGCTTTCTTGGTGCCTTGTTTTTTTGGTTGTTGTTTTCGGGAGCAAATATCTACTTGCTTTTTGTGCAGCGCTATGAAATGAAGGTGGACCTGTCCAATTTTCTTCCGCAAACTTTCTTCACCGCTTTTGTCCTATTCACGTTTGCATATTATCGCTATGTCATCTCCAAAGCAGACTCTCTCAATTTCACCGATTTACTTTGGAAGGTTTTTATAACAGGACTAGTTACAACGTTACTATCTTTAGCTATCCAGCTATTTTTCGAAATCTTCGCTAATAGCAGCATTGTAGAAAGTGCACTCACGGTCAACTTCTTCTATAATGTTCTTATAGGGCTAGTCATGATTTTTACCATTTCTACTTTAGTAGTTTGGAAAAGACTTATACTCTATCAAAAATCTAAAAGACTTCTAAAACTTTGGGGTGCCTTTGAAATAGCACTCTTATTAAGTCTAATATTTGACTTTTTTGGAAACGAAGTTCAAAGTAGCAATTTCATATTCGCTTCCATTACACTTGGTGTATTCTCTTTAGTCCTTTCATTCAATCTCAAATGGGTAGCTTATCTCAACTTTAAGCAAAAATGGAAAGGAATTCTATTCATTTTACTTTCAGGTATATACCTCTACCATTTCTTACAAAACCTAGTTAACTTTTCTGCCTCCGAGGTGCTGGTTATCAATCTGTTGAATCGAACATTTGTGCTTGGTCTTTTCGGCTTCTTATTTCTTTATGCCGTGATCTCAGTGCTAGTCACCCTTTTTAATCTACCTACATCTTCTGTTTTTGAACAAAAACTAAAGGAAGCCATCGATTTTCAAAAACTGAGTCAATCTATTCCACATGGGCAAACAAAAGATCAGACATATGAAATCCTCCTTGAAAGCTCAATGAGTGCCGTATTTGCAGATGCTGCTTGGTTAGAAATCAAGGATGATAAAGAAGTTTTTCAAACAATCAGAAATCTGAATGAAAGTGAGATTGAATCTGTAAAATCAAAAATCACTTCAACAACAATAAAAGATATTATAGGACTTTTGTTTTCAAAAAACATCAACCCGAGTAAGCTCACGGATTCCATCAAACATCAGAAATACAAGTCAATTATTGCGCTTCCGATAAATGTTCAGGACAAGCAAATTGGTTTTATTGTACTTTTAAACGAGGTTTCCGAAGCGTTTAATAGAGAGATGGTAAACATCATTACGACTTTTGTAAATCAAGCTAGCATCTCATTAGAAAACTTATCACTTATTCAGGATTCCATAGAGAATGAGCGATACAAGGAGCAGCTTAAGATTGCAAAGAATGTCCAAAAAAGTCTCCTTCCAAGAGAGCTTGTAAAAAATGATCACTTAGTTATGGATGCATTTTCTATGGCTGCTGATGAGGTAGGCGGTGATTATTACGATATTCTAAGTCATTCCGATGGAAAGTTTAGCTTAATAATTGGTGATGTTTCTGGAAAAGGGACAAGTGCTGCATTCCAAATGGCACAGATGAAAGGTATTTTCCATAGTCTAGCAAACTTAGGATTATCGCCAAAAGAATTCAATATTCAAGCCAATCAAGCATTAAGCAAATGCCTAGAACGAACTTCTTTCATCACTTCTACTTATTTTGAAATTGACACCAAAACAAGAAAAATAGAATTTTCCAGAGCTGGTCATTGCCCAACCTTAATCTATTGTAGTGAGAAGCAGGAGGTAAACTTTCTACAATGCGATGGTATGGGATTAGGAATGGTAAGAAACTCAACGTATGCCGAATACGTTCATAGTAATACGATCAGTTATAATTCAGGAGATACTCTTTTATTATATACTGATGGAATCACGGAGGCAAAAGATGATAATGATCAACAATTTGGAAGTGAGCGACTAAAAGAATCATTTGCATTACATGCTTCCAAATCACCCGAACTGGTAAAAGAAGGAATTAAATCTGACCTTTTGGAGTTTATCCAAAGTGAAGAAATAGACGATGATTATACACTAGTAATTGTAAGATTCATTTAGAATATGGTAGAAATAAAAACAGAACAGATCGAATCAATTCATATAATCAGGGTAACTGGTGATATTGATGCTGGGTCTTCGATTCATATGGATAATGCGCTTAAATCTGCTCAAGAGGAAGGACAAAAAAAGATTGCAATAGATCTCACCAAGCTTGATTATATCTCATCAGCAGGACTCGGCGTGTTTATTTCGCATATCGATGAATTCAACTCCAAAGGGATAAGCCTAGTTCTTTTTGGAATAAATGAAACAGTAAATCAAGTTTTTGAAATACTAGGTCTAGAAAAATTAATTTCTATCACAGAAAAAGAAGAAGAAGCGATCGAATCATTGGGATGAGCAAGAGAATTTCCATAATGTGCAATAAAGGTGAGCTGACAAAAATTAGACAGTTTACATCAGATATTTTAGATGCGAATAGTGTCCCAGACCTAGAAGCTCATAAACTTGTATTAGCTGTAGATGAAGTCTGTGCAAATATCATGATCCATGCCAATAACTGTAATCCTGAAAGTAGAATTGAATTGGACATAGATTTTCGTGTAGAGCAAATCATTTTCACGTTTAGAGATAAAGGGGCAGGATTTGACATCAATTCCTATGAAGCTCCTTCGATAGACGAAATTGTTTCTTCCAGAAGACAAGGAGGACTTGGTCTTATGCTAGTCAAAAGAATAATGGACAAAATTGAGTTCTCTACTGAAAAGAATCACAATATTTGCAGGCTCATAAAAAGCTACCCCTAAATGAGAAACTACCTCATTTTTTTCATCCTTATAAATGTCAGTTGTCAATACTTCCAACCTAAAGCAGAGGAAGTAAAGGAAAGAGTTATTGCAAGATCTGGAGGTCAGGAATTGACGGAATCAAGTTTGAAAGGATTGATCCCAACCAACCTTTCCAATCTGGATAGTACCGTTTTTGTAGAGAAATTTATTGATGACTGGATCAAAAAGAGACTTATGATTGCTAAAGCGCAAGAGGCAATCGATTTTAATGAAGCAAGAATTCAAAAGAAAGTACTCGATTATCAGTACGCTTTAATGGTACACGAATATGAGCAAAAATATATTGACTCAAATCTTAATGAAGACGTTTCGGATATTGAAATAGCTAAATACTATGAAACAAAATCAGAAAACTTTGTGCTTAGACAAAACCTTGCAAAATGTGTGTACTTTAAAATTCCATCCTCCGCACCAAGAATTTCTCGATTTAGTAGATACATGCGAGACTACCCGAAGGATACAACAGCTATTTGGGAGTATGCAAATGAACATGCCAGCAAAGCATTTGTTGAAGATTCTGTTTGGGTGAAATTTGATGAGGTTCTGTTAGAAACACCACTCAAAGATACCTCGGACAAAACTAACTTTCTAAAAAGAAACAGTTCAATAGAAGTCTCAGATGAGGATTTCACTTATTTTATAAAAATATTAGAATATAAACTAATAGGTGAGATTGCTCCATTAGAGTTCATAAAAGAAAGTATCGCCGATATTATTATCAATAAGCGGAAAATAGAGCTGAAAAAAGAACTGGAGAAGAAAATTTATGAAGAAGCAGAGAATACAAATGCGTTTGAGATTTATCCTAATTAACCTTAGCCTGCTTGCAGGTTTTCAAAGTTACTCACAAAGTGAAAGTGAATCCGCGGGAGTTGTAGTAGATAAGATTATTGCCAAAGTTGATAATTACATCCTATTAAAATCTGAACTTGAACGTTCATACCTTGATTTTCTTTCAAGAGGTGAGGCAAGAGGAAGCAATGCAAAATGTGAAATTCTTCAAAATCTTGTGGTGAATAAGATGCTCGTTGCACAATCAGAAATTGATTCCATCTATGTAGAAGATGCTGAGGTAAATCAAAGTCTGAATAGAAGAATGTCTATGATGGTGCAGCAGTTTGGTGGAGAAGCAGAGATCGAAAAAGCATATGGTAAAGCTTTAGAACAAATCAGATCTGAAGTATTTGATAATATTAAAGAACAACTGATTATTCAAAAGATGCAGTCTGAACTCACCTCCTCTATAAAAGTGACTCCATCAGAGGTGAAAAAGTTCTTTAAAGACATTCCTCAGGATTCATTGCCCTTTTTCTCAACTGAAGTCTCTGTTGCTCAGATCGTAATCAAGCCTAAAGCAGGAACCATTCAAAAAGATAAAGTAAGAAATCAAATGCTTGAAATTCGATCAAAAATCGAAAATGGAGAATCATTTGCTGATTTGGCAAAACTATACTCACAAGATCCCGGATCTGCCGCAAGAGGTGGTCAGTTGCCTTTTTATAGTCGTGGTGAGCTTGCGCCAGAGTTTGAAGCATCTGCTCTATCCATGAAACCTGGTGAGCTTTCAATGCCTATTGAAACACAGTTTGGCTTTCATCTAATTCAGCTTCAAGAGAAACGTGGAAATACATACCGAAGCAGACACATTCTTATTAGCCCACAGCCAAGTGCTGCTGATTTTGACAGATCAGAACGTTTCTTAGATAGTCTTAGAACTATTGTACTGGCCGACAGCATTAGTTTCCAAGCGGCAGCAAAAGAACACTCAGATGATCAGTTAACTTCCTCAGCGGGAGGATTCTTCTCAGATCAGTCTGGAGCATTAAGAATTCCAACGGATCAACTAGATCCCAACATATTTTTTACCATTGACACAATGAAGATTGGTAAAATCACTAAGCCTTTAAAATATCAGGAACAAGACGGCTCATATGCTTTCAGAATTTTATACTACAAAAACAGAATTCCCCCACATCAAGCCAGTCTTGAACAAGACTATCAGAAGATTGCAGAAGCTGCACTAAACAGAAAACAAAATCTACGTATTTCAAAATGGTTTGAAAAAGCAAGAGAAAACGTATTCATTGAAGTTGATCCGGAGTATGATTATTGCGACCTCACACGCTAGATTTCAATAAATAGACAAATTCAAAAAAGAAGAGTATGACAGAAAAAAATAATGATGTAGCATTAGCTGATAATCTAGCGATAGATTTTGAGAAATTAGAAAAAGAAATTTCGAAAAAAATTATTGGTCAATCAGAGGTTGTCAGATTACTCATTACTTCATTGTTTTGCAATGGCCACTCTCTTCTAGTAGGAGTTCCTGGACTTGCCAAAACACTGCTTGTGCAGACAGTTTCAAAAAGTCTTTCATTAGACTTTAACAGAATTCAGTTTACACCAGATTTAATGCCTTCCGATATTCTTGGAGCGGAAACATTAGATAAAGAACGAAATCTTAGGTTCATTCAAGGGCCTATATTTTCAAATGTTATTCTCGCTGATGAAATTAACAGGACTCCTCCAAAAACACAATCAGCTTTACTAGAGTCTATGCAAGAGGGCTCTGTCACCATTGCAGGTAAAAAATACAATCTTGATAAACCATTCTTTGTACTAGCTACCCAGAACCCAATCGAACAAGAGGGAACCTATCCTTTGCCTGAGGCTCAGCTAGATCGATTTATGTTTATGATCAACTTAGATTATCCAAAATATGTTGATGAGATTGAAATCATAAAACAGACTACTTCAGATCAATCCCATGAAAATGAAAAGGTTATTTCTAAGGAAACCATTCTTCAATATCAACAACTAATAAGGAAGGTTCCAGTGCCTGATAATGTGTTTGAATATGCAGTCAATTTAGTAGCCCAAACACGGCCTTCTGGTGAGAAAGCTAGCTCTATTGCAAAAGAATATTTAGAATGGGGAGCGGGACCAAGAGCTGGACAGTTTCTTATTCTTGCTGCAAAATGCAATGCACTTATAAAAGGTAAATATTCCCCTGATATAGAAGATGTAAAATCAGTAGCTGTTCCTGTGTTACGCCATAGAATTGTGAAAAATTTTAAAGCTGAGGCAGAAGGACTAACAGAAGAAAAGATTATTCTGGATCTCCTCTAAAATTGGCTTAAAAACCTCACGTCATTTTCTGAAAAAAGTCTTAAGTCATCTAGTTGGTACTTGAGCATTGTCACACGTTCGATACCCATACCAAAAGCGAATCCACTATACTTCTGTGGGTCAATACCGCAATTTTCTAGTACGTTAGGATCTACCATTCCTGCTCCTGCTATTTCTACCCATCCAGTTTTTTTACAAATTTTACACCCCTCACCACCACAAATAAAGCAGCTGATATCTATCTCAGCACTTGGCTCTGTAAAAGGAAAATATGAAGGTCTGAGTCGGATTTTAGTATCCTTCCCAAACATCTCCTTGGAGAAATGGTATAATGTATTTTTTAAATCTTTAAAACTCACGTTCTCCCCTATGCAGAGACCTTCTACTTGATGAAAGAAACAGTGTGCTCTGGCAGAAATCGCTTCATTTCTAAAAACCCTTCCAGGCATAATAGAACGAATAGGAGGCTTTCTCTTATTCATCAATCTTACTTGGACATTCGATGTATGAGTCCTAAGTAAGGTATCTGGATTCTTCTCAACGAAATAAGTATCCTGCATTTCTCTCGCTGGATGATTTTCTGGGAAGTTAAGCGCCGTAAAATTGTTCCAATCATTGTCTATCTCAGGACCATCTTCTACGTTAAATCCTTGCCTTTCAAAAATTTCAATGATCCTATTCTTGGTTTGGGATATCGGGTGAATTGATCCCTCTGTATTGGCAATCCCAGGAAGAGTAACGTCCACTTCTTTACTTACTAAACCACTTGCTTTCAATGAAGAAGAGAGTTCCTTGAGTTTTTCTTGTGAAGCTTTCTTAAGCTGATTTAATGCAGGACCCAATTCTCTTTTTTGATCAGCTGGTACTTTTTTAAAGTCATCAAATAGCTCATTAATGACATTTGATCTTCCAATAAATTTTTGCCTGAATTCTTCTATATTCTCCGCAGTTTTTGCGGTAGCATTTTCAACTTCAGAAATAAGTGCCTTTACCTTGTCCAGCATTGTTCAATAAATCAGTTTTGAACACAAAAATAACAATTAGAGAATGAGCTATGCGGACTTTGTGAGTTTGATTTCAGATGAGTTCAATTTAGCAGTACGAGCCGCCTCTCTTTTCATCAATTTAAGGTCTAATATTCCTCCAATAGTAATAGTAATAATAGCCATTATTAAAATAAGCCATCCGTTCCCTACGTACTGAAGGAAATAACTACCTCCTAGCATAATTACATTGTAACTAATCAGAATAGCCGTAGCTCTTCCATGATTAAAACCAAACTTTAACAGCACATGATGTATATGATTTCGATCCGGGGCTAATGGTGACTTACCCGATAGAAACCTAATTAAGAATACCCTCATCGTATCATAAACTGGAAGTATAAAAAGTGCCAAACTCACAGCAACGGGAGCAGGAAAATCCAATGAAGTCTTTGGAATATTTATAAAGTTGATTAGTAAGGTTGTGAGCATAAAGCCTAGTGTCATCGAACCTGTATCACCCATAAATACTTTTGAAGGATGCCAATTGTAAAGTAAGAAAGCTAATAATCCACCCGCCACAGCAAGTGAAAACCCAGCCTCAACCATGTACCCATTGCTTAAAAAACTCCACCCGAAAAATAAAGAAATCAACAACCCTATGCTTCCAGCCAAACCATCAATTCCATCTATTAGATTGAAAGCATTGGTCATCACTACAATGACAAAGACTGTGAAAATTTCTGAAAAGTACCAAGGAAATGAATCAACTCCGAAAAGACCACCAAATCCTTCAATTTTCTCACTCCCAAAATAAACAACTAAAAAAGCAGCAAACAATTGAACAACCAGTTTGTGCCTTGCTTGAAGACTTGACAGGTCATCTCTTACGCCCAATAGAAAAATAAGGAGCACGCCACCCAATAAAAACTTATGAGTGGATAAATCTAGTAATGTAGCTGATATGATTAACGAAAAACCTACGCCAATGAAAATGGCAATTCCTCCTAAAGAAGGAGTACTAATACTATGAATTTTTCTTTTATCAGGTATATCCAATAAATCAATAGACTTAAAAAGTCTTATTATCACTGGCATCAATGTCAAAGTGACTAAGAAAGAAGCACATATAGCTAGAGGTAAGGTCATTATTGGATGGAACTATCCTTCATTTAAGATGTAAGAAATAGCAATTTCCTGAGTCTAGAAATAAATTTCGGCAAAAGTGGTCATTCTTTAGCCCAATCACCATTTTCTTATTAGAAGATAATTCTAAAGTGATTGTTGATTTAACAAAAAATTGACTCATCCTCTTCAATAAAACTAAAATAATAAATCTTCAAATTCTTCATTAGATTTGGTGCGGGATGGCAGATATTGAAAAAAAACAATTATTGAAAAGCTTTGGAATAAAAGCGGGCATTACCTTTTTGGTTTGGATGATTATATATTATGGCTTTATTATTCCAGACGGTAGACTTAATCACATCCTCACTCAGCAAGTGATCAAGGGAACTACCTTTGGTTTAGATGTGCTTGGCTATG
>CAYGTD010000110.1:0-11074 GCA_964352725.1 uncultured Roseivirgaceae bacterium | reverse complement strand
AAAAACGTCAAATCCTTTGATTCCCAATTTGAGACACTCCTCTATTTCTTTTAGCATCAAATCTTCAGAAAGTCTGAAAATTCCAGGCATAGAATCAACTTCTGTTTTCTTTTTCTCACCCTCTAAGAGAAAAAGAGGTAAAATGAAATCATTGGTTGTAAGCGTTGTTTCTTGGACTAAATCGCGGATAGCAGCCGTTGCTCTATTTCTTCTTGGTCGTCTCATGGATGCAAAGATATTCGCAATATTTTCCCATCCCTACCTGAGGCGTAACCAGTATTTTCTTTTATGCTGACAGCCCAATAATTCAAGGTGTCTAGATTGATCCAAGTTAGACCCAAATCAGCTGTGTAGTCCAAGCCATTTGGCCCGCAAGCAAAAGCAAAATTTAGATCATTTATGTTGGTGATAGCTCCGCTATATAGTGCACCTTTAGTTATTGGATGACTACTTAACTTCCAGTTTTTACCACCGTCAGTAGAGAAAGCACAATTGTCTGTGTATTCATCAGCAATGAGTAAATCTCCCCCTGTGAGGAAGCCTATATCGCCTGTAAATGAAACAGAAGTGTTGCCGGCAGCATCTCCATTTACTATTGGGGAACTAATAGACTCCCAGCTTTTGCCATAATCTTCGCTATATAAAACTCTACAGTTGCCTCCAGCTCCTGTTGCAATCCAAGCTTTTCCATTATCGCCAGTAGTCACACATGTACCGCTTGCAGCAAATCCACCTTCTCTTATTCCTGCCTTTGGCATCATGGTAGTATCCGCTCTATACCAACTTTGGCCTGCGTCTGAGGTAAGTAAAACGTAGGGATAATTGTCAATGGCATCACCATAAGCAATCCCATTATTTTCATCCCAAAAATCAAAGCAATCAAGGAAGCCAAGTGAATCTTGCATCACAAAATTTTCCTCCCATATGCTATCATTTGAAAAAGTAAAAAGCCTTGATTGAGAACCAGATCCCGCACTCATAAGTACTGCCTTTCTATCATCGAAAGCATAGATATCTCGAAATTCTAGTGTATCCCCAGTCGGATGTTTGAATACTTCCCATTGGTCGCCACCGTCAAGCGAACGGACAAATGAGCCGTTATGCCCACTTATCCAAATAGTTTTGTCATCTACAATACTAATAGCTTGAAGAAGTGATTTTGTTGGTGAATCAAGTTGTTGGATTTGAGGTTTTTGCTGTTTTTCATAACAGGACATCACCATTAAGGATATTAGAAATAAATACCTCATTTGGAATTCTTTAATAAGTGTTCTGAAATTCGAATAATAACTCAAATCTAAATACCGAAATTTTGCAACTAAAGATAAGATGAAAGGAATTTACTTATACCTCCAACTTGTCAAATCTGCTCCTTTTGGTGCGCTTTCATTTATTCGACTCATGATTTTGTCTACATACATAGTGTTGTATCTAAGGCGAGAGATGTGGTTTCCATTTTCTTGATCACCATTCCAACAGTGCTCTGCTCTATCTCCGTAATCAACTTCACCATCGTAATATGGATTTGTTGTACTTTCTAGAAATTCTTCCATTAGGTACACTGCATTGTTCAGGTAGTAATTGTCCATGTCACCACAGTAGATATTGATTTTTCCTTGAAGTTTAGGTCCTAGTTCTTCCCAGTCTCTTTCTAGTATATGTCGTAGATCGTAATTCTCTTTCCAGTATTCGGCTACTTCTTTATTGATTTCACCTGTTTTTTTATCCCAAAGTCTAACTGGATATCCATTCTCTCCTTGTGGTGAATAAGTAGCTTCCCAAATATCGAATTGCTGGCCAGACCGGGAGTTATCTCCCAGAGCTAATTCTTTGTGATTGGAATCTTGCATATAAGAAGTCACTTCTCCTAAGTAATCTCTATGTGCAGGAATGGGTACTTTTTTGTGCTCACTACTCATGTAGTATGCATTATCATCTTCATAAATGTCTACTAGGCAGTATGCCCTGAAATCGATCGGATCTGGACAAGCAGCAAAGCAACCATTGTATTCATCTGGATACATCACTTGTACTGCAAGTGCTTCCCAACCACCTGTAGAGCCTCCATATAGGAAGCGAGCCCAACCTTCACCAATGCCACGAAATTGCTTTTCTATATGTGGGATCAACTCATAAGTGATGGCATCTCCGTACGGCCCTTGACTGGCAGAATTTACAGCATAAGAATCATCATAATAAGGAGTAGGATGCTGAATTTCAATGATAATGAATCTTGGAAAATCATCACTTATCCATTGTAAGTATTGATTGTAGGCTTCTTGCTGTTGAGTGATGTTATACCCAGAAACATTGAAGCGTGCCGAATAGTCTGGTTCCATATTGGGATCAGGTGGAGTGGTTCTGAAGCCACCAAAATCAGATGGAAAATGCCCATGAAAGATCATCAACGGATAGTTGGCTTCTGGGTGATCTTCAAATCCTTTGGGAAGCAAAATATGGGCGCCTAGATAGGTGTCTTTCCCCCAAAATTCGCTCAAAAGATCACTCTTCATTTTAATATGTTTAATCCATTCGGTATCCTCTGGCTCTTCTATTGGAGCGATCACCTGATCCATCACGATAGAGAAATTATTTGATATATTTTCTTCTATAGTAATTTTTACCGGTGTGCTGTAGAGATTTCCCGGAGATCTATTCCATTGTTGCCCCTCACCATTATCCATGGGCAACTTTACTGTATGACCTGTAGACAGATTGAATGTCTCGTAAGTATGAAGCAACGCCTGCACCCAGTATTCACCAGGTTTTAGATTATCGAGGTTTTGAATAGGATAGCCAAACTGCTCAGAGCTAAAGGTGATAGATTGGTCAGGACCCAATGCATCTACATTCTGACCATAAACAATTTGGGTATTTGGGCCATCATTGATCTGATAACGAGGCTCGTTAGAATCATCAGTGGATAACAGTAGCAGTAGTCTTCCATCTTTAGCATCTGCTGAAAGATTTGAGTCATACGATACATCAAAAGTGATGGAAGACTTGGTAGGTTGACATGCATAGCAACAAATTGCTAATACTAGAATGGTTAGGTTTCTCATAAGTCAGTATTTATCCAATCAAGTTATTAATAATTAGCTTACTTCATAATTCAGAATATAGGATGATTCTCCTTTTATATTAGTCATCATCTCTGAGAAACTTCCCTTTTCTCCAACTTCCAGCTCAAATGAGCCTAAAATTTCGTTGCTTCCTATGTAGTCGTACTCCCAAAGTTCAATACTACAATTACCTTTAGAAAATTCCATTTGCAGGTTTACAGAAACTTCTTCGTCAATATCTATTGCATAAAACTTTGATTTTTCTGGCCATATTTTTTTGTTATTCATTAGTAAGAATATTTCATCCTTATCAGTTTCATCTGTTTGCATGCAGATAATGGAAACCAACTTTATGAAAGGCATAAGCGTGAGTTTAAGTAAGAGTTGAAGTTTATAAATTGAATTTACTAAAATTCAAGCAAAGCCATCGTTTGATTATTTCCCCAGTGAAGAATAACTGTAATTGTTCAAGAAAAACACATTAACGGTAATTAAAGTTGATGAGTAACTTCAATGTTAAATTTATGTTAACAAATAAAACAAAATACATCCTTTATTGCTTTCATCTCCAAATAATAAAATAATGATGAAAAATATGAAATCTTTTATCGCAAGTATGGCTCTAGTGAGTCTGTTTGCATTCAATGTACAAGCTCAAGATAAAAATATCGTAGAGTTAGCGGTAGGTACTGAATCTCTTTCAACTTTAGTAGCTGCAGTAAAAGCAGCAGGACTTGTCGAGACATTAAGCGGAAAAGGACCATTCACAGTATTTGCTCCGACTAATGAAGCATTTAATAATCTACCTGATGGTGTTTTAGAAATGCTTTTGAAGCCAGAAAATAAAGACAAGCTAACTGCAATCCTAACATACCATGTAATTGGTGCGAAGGTGATGTCTACAGACCTCAAAGAAGGGATGCAAGCAGGAACAGTTCAAGGAGATAAAGTAACAGTAAGTTTAAAAGGCGGTGCGAAAATCAATGACGCTAATGTTGCTGCGGCTGACATTAAAGCTTCTAATGGAGTAGTTCATGTAATTGATAAAGTAATTCTTCCACCTTCTTTGAAGTTGTAATAAGAATACAATCAGTGAAAAATGCTCTCCATTTTGGAGGGCATTTTTTTTGCTTAATATTTATAATATAGGTCGTTAGAAAATGGCCAGAACAAACATAATAAGCAAAAAAAATCCCAGCTAATCAAGCTAGGATTTTCAATTATAAAATCTAAGTATTTATTAATTGTCAATGGAACCCATAACTCGTTTCATGAATCCATTAAGTGCTTCCTTCTTAGCCGTGCCTGATTGAATATCCTTTGAAACTTCAATCGCGCCATAAAGATTGGAAAGTAGTTCTCCAATAGTATCCAACTCTTCATCCTTCAATGTGGGTGCTTCGGCAATAGATTCCAGTGTTTCAATGGTTTCATTAACAAAAGCCTCATCTCGCTCTTCGATGAATCCAACAATATGCTTAATTATTGGTAGTCGCATCTACAAAATCTTTTAATACTTCAAATTTATTGGTCTGAACTTGCTCTAAAAGTTGCCCCTTACTAAAGCTTGCAAAAGTCGGTAAATTATTGACGTTCGCTAGTTTTCTGCTATTTGGAAACTTCTCAGCATCTGCAATAATGAATCTAACGCCTGGCTTTTCAATAGCAAGCTTTTTCATCTTAGGCTTCATCATTCTGCAGTTGCCACACCATCCAGCTGAAAATTGGACAACTGTGTTTTCTGCATCTTGAAGCAGTACATATAAATTATCTTCTGTTAATTCTGTTACCATGTTAGTTTACGTTTTTTAGGTAGTTAGCTACTCCGTCTCTGTTGGCTGCCATCGCTTCTTTTCCTTCTTCCCAGTTTGCAGGGCAAACCTCGCCTTTTTCCTGTACGTGCGTATATGCATCGATCAGTCGTAAGAATTCATTTACATTTCTTCCTAGAGGCATGTGATTGATACCTTCATGAAATACTGTGCCTTCTTCATCAAGTAGATAGGTGGCACGGTATGTTACATTTTCTCCTTCTATCAATTCAATGTTTTGCTCCTCATCATACGTCACACCAGTCACGTCCAAAATGCCTAGTGCATTGGCTAGATTTCTGTTGCTATCTGCTAGTAAACTGTATGTAACACCTTCGATACCACCATTGTCCTTCTCTGTATTTAACCAGGCAAAGTGAACTTCTGGAGTGTCACAAGAAGCCCCGATTACAATAGTGTTTCTTTTATCAAATTCAGGTAATGAATCTTGAAAAGCGTGTAGCTCTGTAGGACACACGAATGTAAAATCTTTCGGGTACCAAAAAAGCAAGACTTTCTTATTATTGTCTTTAGCCTCCTTCAACACGTCAATCTTGATCGTATCTCCTGACTCATTCATTGCATTTACCTCTATACTGGGAAACTTTTTACCAACTAATGTCATAAATTTTGTGTGTTTTACTTTAACTTTCAATGTATAAACACAAAATTAACTTCTGTGTTTGGCAATACAATGGAAATAAAAATTCTGAATAGAGGTTTATTGTTGACTAAAATCCGAATAATATTTCAAATTTATAATCAAGAATACAATACTCTATTGCTCATTATAAAATCAAAAAATATTAAGTAGATATATTGTAAATATTTCAAATAATAGCGAGTAATGATGGAATGAAAAACTGGAGCTATTATTAGTTTTTTTAAGCTTTAACTTAACTTGATGTAGTCATATTTACGAATTGACTTATGACTTCTGTTAATTGATTTAAATCCTCTTCATTAATCACATAAGGAGGCATAACGTAAATCAAATTTCTAAAGGGCCGAATCCAAACGCCATTTTTCACAAAGAACTCTTGTGCTTTTGGAACATCTACTGATTTGTAAAGTTCTACCACTCCAATAGCCCCTAGGACTCTTACATCTTTTACCGAGTCTAATTCTAATGTTTTGGATAACCCATCTTTAAGTTGGGATTCAATAGCTGTAACTCGCTCTTGCCAAGGTGAATTGAGCAGTAGTTCAATGCTCTTATTGGCAATAGCACATGATAATGGATTGGCCATAAAAGTGGGGCCATGCATAAATACGCCTGCCTCTCCATCACAAATGGTTTCGGCTACAAATTTCGTACAGAGGGTTGCGGCTAGTGAGATATATCCTCCTGTCAATGCTTTTCCTAAACATAAAATATCTGGTGCAACTTCTGCATGCTCACATGCAAAAAACTTCCCTGTTCGTCCAAATCCTGTTGCTATCTCGTCAGCGATTAGTAGCACTTGGTGTTTATCGCAAAGTACCTTGACTTGTTTCAAGTGGTCAGGGGAATAAAACCACATACCACCTGCCCCTTGTACTATCGGTTCTATGATAAATGCTGCAGTCTCAAAAGCAAATTCTTCAAAAAATGCTGCAAGTTGTAGTAGCTCTACCTCTGAGCAATCTTCCTCGAAGCGTTTTTCTGGCTGATCTGCGAAATGATGTTTAGGTAAAAAATCTGCAAACAAGTGATGCATTCCACCTTCAGGATCGCAAACAGACATGGCGCCTGTGGTATCTCCATGATACCCATTTCTGAAAGTCATGAATTTGGTTTTTTCAGGCATGCCTATGGCTTGCTGATATTGGATGGCCATTTTCATAGCTACTTCCACGGAGACTGAGCCACTATCAGAAAAGAACACATTTTCCAATCCTGGAGGCGTAATTTCAACCAATTTTTGAGCCAACGAAATGGCAGGCTCATGAGTGATGCCACCAAACATCACATGAGACATCTTACTTAATTGCTCATTTGCTGCTTGATTCAATTCGGGGACATTGTATCCGTGAATAGCTGTCCACCAACTGGACATTCCGTCTATAAGCTCTGTTCCGTCTGCAAGCTTTAAGCGGACGCCTGATGCAGAAGCAACAGGGTAGGTTGGAAGTGGATTAGTGAGTGATGTGTACGGATGCCAAATGTGTTGTTGATCAAAGGCAAGTCCTTCATTGTCAAATGGTGATTTTGTTGGCATATGATTGAATTATTTCAGGGGTTAATTCTTTCTCTTTATTGATTTCAAGCAAACAAGTTGCTTGTGTTCTACTCATGATCACTTCAAAGGTAGAAGGATTCTTTTCTCCATTGAAGATGATACCCAGTAAGGGTACTTGTCTTTGCTTGAGGAGGTTAAGCGTGAGCAACGTATGATTGATGCTTCCAAGGTAATAGTCAGCAACGAGAACAACCGGAAGCAGGGTATGTGCTATCCAATCAATATTGAGATAATCTTCTCTCATAGGAACCATCAGTCCACCAGCCATCTCAATAACTAAGTTGTTTTTTGTAGTAGGAATGATCAATTGATTCTCATCGATTCTTACTTTGTCAATGCTTGCGGCTGCATGTGGAGACATAGGTTGGGAGAGTCTGTACGCTTCAGGATAAAGCATCACCTCAGGAACAAGGCGTTTTACTTTTATGGAATCGGAATTTTCTAGATCACCAGCTTGGATTGGTTTCCAATAATCTGCTTTTAGCGCTTTGCATAGAATTGCAGAGGCAACTGTCTTGCCTGTGTCTGTTCCAATTCCTGCTACGATGATTTTTTGATTTTTCATAAAACCTCCCCCTTACCCCCTCCAAAGGGGGAATGGCTTTTATTTAATGTTGTGAATAAATGGTCTATCTCCTCCTTGGTATTGTAGGAGTGGAGGCAGAACCTAATTCGTTCGGCTCCTTCTGCAACACTAGGTTTTCTGATAGGTAATGCATTAATTCCTGCTTCTCGAAGATGATTGGATAATTTTATTACGTGATTGTTCCCAGGTACAATTAAGGATTGGATTTGACTATTAGATGGTAGCCATTCTCCGCTGGATTGATTTCGCTTTTCCACAAAATATTCAATGTTTTTTTGGAGGTTTAAACGCTCTTTTTTGCACTCAGCGATATGATTGTAAAATGCTGAAATACTTGCAATATGATGTGGCGAGGGTGCAGTTGAAAATATCAATGATCTTGAAAAGTTTATTTGATAATTTCTAAGCCATTGGGGGCCTACTACTGCTGCTCCATGAATTCCAGGTGCTTTACCGTACGTGATAATTCGAGCAAACACTTTATGTTCCAATCTCAATTCTGAAACCACTCCGCCACCTTCTTTTCCGTGAATCCCTATCGAATGTGCTTCGTCAACAATGAGAAATGCATTGTATTTCTCGCACAATTTTGCTACTTCAGCAAGAGGACAAATGTCTCCATCCATTGAGTAAACCGATTCTACTACTACTATTTTTTGACCAAAAACCTGAGATAGTTTTTCTTCAAGATGTTCAATACTGTTGTGCTTGAAACGAACCCTTTCAGATTTCCCTAAACGAGCTCCATCAATCAAACTAGCATGAATCAATTCATCCATGATGAGTGTGGTGTCCTTCGTTGCTAGGCAGGAGATTAAGCCCAAATTAGCCGTGTAGCCAGATGGATAAATCAAAGCGCTTTCTGCCCGATGAAAAGATGCAATCTTCTTTTCTACTTCTTCTGTATAATAAGAATTGCCGCTGAGTAAGCGAGAACCAGTAGCTCCATTCTTAGTGCCACTTTTGCTTTCCAATTCCTTATCAATGGCATCACTCAGTAGTGATGATTTGGCAAGCCCTAAATAATCGTTGCTGTAAAAATCAATCCCCTCTGGTGGGAGGGGAAGAGTTCTGAGCAATTGCTGCTCCTTTCTTTTTTCTAAAGCATTTTGATAGCTATTCATAAGATGAATTTATGCTTCCACTTCTGCTTCTTTTTTATCGTATTTGAATGCTTCTCTTGGAACTAGACCGAGCAAGTCAAACATCTCCTTGTCATCATTGAAATCTGGATTTGGAGTAGTTAGCAATTTGTCTCCTGCAAAAATGGAATTGGCTCCAGCCATGAAACACATAGCTTGCTCTGATAGAGACATTCCTTCTCTACCAGCTGAAAGTCTAACAACCGATTTCGGCATGACCAATCTTGCCGTAGCGACCATTCTCACTAGTTCATGAAAAGCTACTCTAGGCTGCTCGGCAAGAGGCGTCCCCTCAACAGGAACGAGTGCATTGATAGGCACAGACTCAGGATGGACATCCATGTTGGAAAGGGTTTTTAGCATTCCCATTCGGTCTTTTGCAGATTCGCCCATGCCTATAATTCCGCCAGAACATACGGTGATATTTGCTTTTCTTACGTTGGCTATTGTTTGTAAACGGTCATCATATTCTCTAGTAGAAATGATGTCGTCATAAAATTCTTCGGATGTATCAATGTTGTGATTGTAGGCATACAGTCCTGCGTCAGCTAGCTTCTTGGCTTGCATTTCAGTAACCATACCAAGTGTACAGCACACTTCCATGTCCATGCTATTCACCGTTTTCACCATGTCTAGCACTTTGTCAAAATCACGGTTATCTCTTACTTCTCTCCACGCAGCGCCTAAGCACATACGAGATGCACCGCTCGCCTTCGCTGACTCAGCTTGTGCTTTTACTTCTTCTACTTCCATCAACTTGTGCACTTTCACATCTGTGTGATATCTAGCAGCTTGTGGGCAATAGGAACAATCCTCGGGACAACCACCTGTTTTGATAGATATCAGACTACTCACTTGCACTTCTCTAGAAGAGTGATATTTTCTATGTTCAATGCCAGCGTCAAATACCAAATCGAGTAGAGGTCGATTGTAGATTTCAGCGATTTCTTCAAGTGTCCAGTTGTGTCTCAGCTCTGCCATTCGTTAATGAAGTTTGTTAAATACAATATTAAGAAAATTAGCGAGAGGTTTGTCTGACAGGACTGAAAATGGTTAAAAAAATCAATTTATAACCAAAAATAAAACCCCGAACTGCCAAGCCGGGGTTTCTTCCCACAAACCATCTTCACCATGATTTGGGAGATTAAGTACTGAAGAGATTATCTTATTTCTGTTTTGATTAGCTCTATTAAATAGTCTGAATATTGATCCAGTGCTTTCAAAACGATTGCTTTGTATTTTGCTTCATCAGCTTTGATAACAAAAGTTCCACTGGTCATGGTATTGAAGGTAAAGGCTTGCTTCATTCTTTCTGGCATTTGTCCATCATGGGAATCAATATTTGTTGCGTAATTTTCTTCAACGTAGATATTTTTTCCAAGAGTGATAATGGCAGCTTCTCCATATTTTCCGATGAAAGTCAAGTTGGATGTCATCATACCAAAACCATTGGCACCATTCACAGCCTCAATGGATACTTGTGGTAATACATTTGATTCAACCGAAGTGTTAATGAAATTGTATCCTGAGCCATAGCCTGAGCTTTTCCATCTTTTAGCATCAATATCAAAGCGAGCAAAATCGATGTTGATGTCATAAGTGATCGCATTTCCTCCAAAGTCCTTTCCAACTTTTGCTAGTGCACCCCAAATACCAGGATTTCCTACTACTTGCTTTATGTGAGGGCCATCATTTGAAGTTTTGATATCAATATATCCAGTGCTAGGATTCGACTTTACTTTTTCAATTTCTTTTTCTTTTACCTTCTCATAATTCTTTGAGGCAGTGATGGTATTCCAATCTTTCATCTCTATTCCTAAAGAAGTAATTTTCTTAGCAAAAGATGCTGCAAATTCATCAGAAATTTCTTGCATTGTTCGCTCCGATACGCCTTCAAGAATAGCCCAAGCCTTGGCAGTGGTTCGTTCTTGTCCTTTGCCTACATATCGTAGGTCTGAAGTGATGCTTTTGAAATGAAGTGCTCCTTTTACAATTCCTGCCACTTCTGACTTTTTGATCAGTTTAGGTCCAGCAACATCAAAATCTTTTTGGATGTTAAAGTCTTCTATTGCTTTCCCTTTTTCTCCCCCTCGTCCTTTTTGCGCCATTGTTACTCCCCCAACTAGAAGGAATATGGCAATTGATAAAATTATTTTTTTCATGGTGTTCAATTTTGATTTGAGATCAAAGTTTGAAAATCCCAATGAGGAATTTGATCGCGATAGAACGGCATTTTCATATACCATGAAAC
>CAYGTD010000109.1:0-11083 GCA_964352725.1 uncultured Roseivirgaceae bacterium | reverse complement strand
TGATTGTCAATGATGGAACAGTCGATTCTGATCCATTCAATGTGAGTGTCACCGTGAATGCGATCGATGCTGCAGCTTTTACACTAAGCGCCACCACCATCACCATCAATGAAGGGGACAATGACACTTTCACCATCGTGTTGAACACGCAACCAACAGGTAACGTGGTAATCGATCTGACCAGTGACGATACAGGAGCAGCGACCGTAAGTCCGGCAAGCCTAACCTTCACCAATGCCAACTGGAGCAGTGCTCAAACCGTCACCATCGCTGCTGAACAAGATGAAGACCTGAACAATGAGAACTCTATCATCACCGCATCAGTGAATGCATCAAGTGATGGAGATTATACTGGACTCGCTGATCAGACAGTGTCAATTACTATCACTGATGACGATAAGGAAAATGCAATTCCAACGATTACTGCACAATTAAATTTTCCTCAGATCAATGAGGATTCAGAAGTGATAATAGGTTTAGATGATCTTGAAGTAGAAGACGCTGATAATAACTATCCTGATGACTTCACTTTACTACTGCTCAATGGAGACAACTATACAATCAATGGTAATTCCATTGTCCCAATTGCGAATTACAATGGTCAAATATCAGTCTCTTTAATGGTTAATGATGGTATAAATAACTCAAATGTTCTCTCTTTTACAGTTGACGTTTTATCAGTTAACGATCAACCTATCGCGAATATCGATTCAGAAACCATCAATTTTGGAAATCCATTATCAGGTAATTTACTACAGAATGACACTGACATAGACGGAGACCAACTTGTGCTGCAAAGTGTAAATACCACCTCAATAACTGGATTTTCATTTGAGTCCAACGGTGACTTTACATTTGACAATACCTCCATAATAGGTCAATTTACCTTGGAATATCAAGTCTGCGATAACGGGTCTCCATCTCTATGTAGTAATTCGTCATTAACCATTAATGTCCTTGACGGAGATTTTGATGGCGATGGAATTCCAGATTCGATTGAATTATTGTTCAGTGATTTTGATGATGATGGAATAGCAGAATATAAGGATGAAGATTCAGATAATGATAATATCCCAGATGCTATTGAAGCGGGGAGCAATCCAACAAACCCAATAGACACAGATAATGATGGCATGCCCAACTTTGTAGATTTAGATAGCGATAATGACAATAAAGAAGATGTAGTAGAAGGAGTTGACGATTGCGACGATGATGGAGTACCCAATTACATTGATAACGATGAGTTTTGTGAAGAAATTCAAGCCACTAATGCTTTTACCCCTAACGGCGACCAAATCAATGATGAATGGATAATCAGCGGCATTGAACAATACCCTAATAACAAGGTTATCATATTCGATAGATGGGGTTCTAAAATATTTGAAATAGATGGTTATGACAATTCCTCCAAAGTATGGAGAGGTGAGGTGAACTCACGGTCTTCAGGAGGAAATAATGGAGCCTTAGTGACTTCCTATTATTATCTTATTGACTTAAATAATGGATCAAAACCACGAAGTGGGAGTATTTTACTTAGTAGATAAGATTGATAGAGGTGAAAGAATCAACTAAAATAAAAAAAAACACAAAGCGCATTATACGTTGGCAAATAATTGCATCAATCATATTTCTAAATATAGGCGCTACTCATGTCAACGCCCAACAACATTATATCATAACCCAATATATGTTTAATGGCTTAGTTTTAAATCCGGCCTACGCAGGAAGTCATGAGGCATGGAGTTTTACGCTGATGTCTCGGCACCAATGGTCAGGGATTGAAGACGCACCAAGAACTCAGTCTTTTTCAGCTCATGGCCCTATTGATCGTTACAATATTTCAGGAGGATTCCTTTTTGTAAACGATAAATTTGGTGCTATTGAATTGAATAATATTTATACTACGTATGCCTACCGAATTTCATCAAATGGAGGAAAAAACCATTTATCACTCGGACTTCAAGGTGGGGTTTCGACCTTTCAAGTAGACCTAAGTAATGCTTATTTAATTAACCAGAGTGATCCAGCACTCTATGAAAATAATGAGCTTTCGGTTTTTCCAAACTTTGGTGTGGGAGTTTATTATAGCACTAAAAATGTTTATGCAGGATTGTCTATCCCCTATATTGTGAATAATCGTCTAAACCAATCATCTAGAGATTTAAGCAGGCAATCACGACATTATTATTTTACTGCAGGAAGTACACATCAATTGAATCATAGTGTTAAATTCAAACCTAGTTTGCTCGTCCGATATGTTGATGGCGTTCCAATAGATGTAGACCTCAATTCAAGTCTTGTTTTCAATGAAATTATTTGGTTAGGTGTTACTTATCGATGGCAAGATTCATTTGACTTCATACTTGAACTTCAAGTAACAGATAATCTGCGTTTCGGCTATTCCTTTGACCTTACCACCTCTGAACTAAGCGCGGTGACATCTGGCTCTCATGAATTTGTTATTAATTATCGACTTAAAAAAAATCATCACAAAGTATATCACCCTAGACGATTTTAATGCTAAAGACATCTTATATAGCGGTTATTCTACTATTAGTAGTTGAGGCTCAAGGCCAAGGGATTAAACTACTAAATAACCTTTCCTCTGCTGAAAAAAGGGCGGATTTGTTATTTGAAAAATTTAACTATCAAGAGGCTGCAACTCTCTACGTCAACGCCTATAAAAAAGATACGACCAGAACAGATTTGGCTATCAAAGCTGGAGAAAGCTACAAGCAGTCGAACGAATACAAAAAAGCGGAAATTTGGTTTCGGAAAGGTGTGAAATCAGATAATGACAACCCATCCTACTGGATGAGTTTTGCTCAAACGCTAATTATCAACAAAAAATATGACCAAGCAAAAGAATGGCTACAACTTTACAATGAACATGTAGATAACGACCATAGAGCCATTAAAAAATTATCCACTATTGATAATCTTCACTCCCATTTTGAAGATTCCTCTTTCATTGAATTCAGCGCCTTAAACATCAATACAACCAATGCAGAATTTAGTCCTGCATTCTATAAAGACGGAATTGTATTCCTTTCAGATAGACATTCGTCCAATATCCATAATGCTATGGACTGGAATACCGATGAGTACGTCATCATCTATTTTACCAATGAAAGCGAAGATGGATCCATGAAGAACCCTGTTGAGTTTCACAGTGACTTAAATTCCAAATATCATGAAGGGCCATTGACCTTTCATCAAGATGAAATTATTTTCACAAGGACTGGAGTTCAAAACAAAAACACAAAAGAAGCACACCTTGAACTGTATACATCCACATACGATGAAAAATCAAAAGAATGGGTCAATGTTTTGCCCCTTCCATTTAACAATGAAAACTATTCTGTAGGCCATCCAACCATTTCTCAAGATGGAACCAAATTGATATTCTCTTCCAATATGCCAGGTGGATTTGGCGAAACGGATCTATACATCAGTGAAAGATTAGAAGGGAAGTGGGGTGAACCAAAGAACTTAGGAGACATCATCAATTCAAAAGGAAACGAAATGTTCCCCTATTTCCGGGGAGATAGTGAACTCATCTTTGCCTCAGACGGACACGGTGGATTAGGAGATCTGGATCTATTTAAGTTCGATCTCCAATCAACAAACCCTGACGAACTTGAAAATATGGGATATCCCTACAATTCCAGTCATGCAGATTTTGGATACATCAGTGACTTTTCAGGAATAAATGGTTACTTCACCTCCAACAGACTCAATGGGGGACATGATGATGATATTTATCGTTTTAGTGCTAAATGGACCAAAATAGAAGGATTCATATTGGATAAGGAAACCAATGATCCATTATCACAAATCAAAGTCGAGTTGATCATTGATAGTAAAGTGAAAGATGTCAAGTACTCTGATTCTACCGGTATTGTTAATTTCATTACATTCCCAAAAGATAATGTAATCATAGAAGCTTCGAAAGATGGATTCTTTCCTACCACAACTATGATTTCTTTCACTGGTTCAGATGCTGGTAAAATAGTGGAATTTGAGATTGATTTAGAGAAAAAACCAGAACCTATAAAAGTGCCCAGCTCTGAGGAAAGATACGAGGAGTTAATGAAACAGTTCAACAAGAAAAAAGCAATGATTCAAGTAGATGGAAGAGTGTTTGAATACCGGGAAATCGGAGACTATCAATATCTTGTCAATGCAGATGAAAAAATCCTTCTTTCGAAAGATCCACCAGATCCCGAACTGCCTATTGAGGAACGTGCTAAAAATGCAGTGGAATCAAAAGGATTGAAAATGGAAGAAAGCTATGAACTAAAAAATATATTTTTTGAACTAGACGATAACGAAATCTCTGATGATGGAAAAAAAGAATTAGACAAAGTAATCAGAATCATGACTGTAGATCGTCAAATTGCTTTCGAAATTGTCTCCTATACAGATAGCAGAGGAAGTTTGGCTTACAATGATGAATTAGCATTTAAACGATCACAGTCCGTAGCTCGGTACATTATTAAAAATGACATAGCTGGCAGCAGATTGATCTTGGAAAATTACGGAGAACAAGGCCTGCTCAATGACTGTGATGACACGAAAGAATGCGAAGAAATCTTTCACTCAGTTAACAGGCGATCAGAGCTAAAGCTACTTCTTAGAAAAGTTTATAGTGAATCAGTAGAATAATGAAAATTTTATCAATACTCTCAATCCTGCTATTAAATACCATCACCTTTACTTTTGGTCAAAATGACAATTGTAATGAGGCACAAAATTTTTTTGAATCATACAGAGGAGACTGTAAAGGCAGTATCTCTGCTCATAATTGCATCCACTTAGATGTCACTGACTCTTACGACTTTGAAGGAAAAGAATTCCATTTTAAATGGGATATGGGAGACGGAAACACACAAGAAGGAATGGAAATTAGACACTGCTACGAAAAAGCGGGACTCTATACGGCATCCCTCTCATTAGTAGACCCAGTAAGCAGTGGGATAATCGGAGATGAAGCTGAAGTACAAGTTCATATAAAAGGTGCGTTTAGTTTAACCGCAAACTTCCCCACTGCGGAGGTAGGCCAACCTGCAGATTTCAGTTACACACTGACTTATCCTGAATCCACACATCGCCTCGAAAATGTTTACTGGTACTTTGGTGACGATCAATTTTCCTGTGGAGAAAATCCCACACATATATTTGATTCTCCAGGAAAGTATGTTGTCCGTCTTATGGTTTCATTGTCTTCTGAAGCTGACGATGAAGTACTCTGCGCTAGTGATACTGTAGAAGTGAAAATGACAGATCCTTCACAAGGAATTTTTAGAGAAACCTTTAACTCCATTGAGGCCGGATCACGTTTTTTAGCTGCCGAAGCTCAGTATAAAATCATAAAAAAGACAGGAGAATCATATCGGGAGATTACCCAATCCAAAGAACTACAAGGCGCTGATGGGTATTCTATTTTAGCTTTTAGAGGAAATTCCCTGTTTGCCTCAGAGCTATTTGAAATTGCAGAAAATACAACAGATGGTGAACTACAAAAAAACATCAACATTAATGCGACTACTCTTGCCAAGACCAAACCACTTCAATTCAATTCAATCATCTTTGAACTTGATCAAAACGACTTAAGTAAGAAAAACACAAAAGATCTGAAGCAAAACATTGCAATATTAGAAGCGAATCCGCTGATTAAAGTGGCAATTGGAGTGTATACCAACTCAAAAGGCTCTTTGGAAAAAGGGATTAAACTATCCCTTACAAGAGGAAACCTCATAAAAGACTATCTGATAAGCGAGGGTATAGCTGAAAGTAGAATATTGGTTTATAACCCAGAAAACTATCGTTCTTTAATCAATAGTTGCGTTTCAGGGGTAGGTTGTGAAAATGTAGATGCAGCATTGGATCGTAGAGCAGATTTTAAAATTTTAAATGAACTTCATGAAAAAGATTAGAAGCATCTCCTTTGCCGCCTGTTTTCTTGTTGCTTCATTTGCACAGAGCCAGCAAATCCCGAATGAAATAGAAAACATTGACTACTTAGTCACATTTGGAAATGAAGCACCATCTTCTTGGGGTGACGATGATTTCACCCAAGTATTTTTCTTTTTCATCCCATCTACTTATACCGAACCCTTTTATTTACGGGTATTCGATCCCGATGTTGGTGGAGAAGTAGATGAGATAAAAGGTGTGTTTAATTCTGCCATGAGAATCTCCATTTATGGAGGCAAAGGTACGCATACACCAAAAGATGCAAAAAAAGTAGATCCCGTTGGTGATTTTAAGGATGGTAACCTGCTTGATTCGAAGGTCTTTAGAGATGACCCAAGGTATGACAACAAATGGTTCACTTTTGGACCATACAATCCAATAGAAGGCGAAATTGATCCTGACTTAGAAGGTGGTACTATTTTTAAGTTGATAATGGAAGGAATCTCCGGAGATGATGGAAACTTATATAAGTATTTTCTAAGTGCAGACCCTGATGTAAACGAACCTTTAGAAGGTTCTAATGCCTTTACTTATGAGTATTCTTTTAGACTGCCTGTAGCCAATGGATCAGTAAGCCACATCTATCCTTTTCTCGATAAAAACGTCATCTCTATTACGCAACAAAATTTCGATTTTGACAATGATGGAGATATTGTCATCTATTCCAACGTGAAAAATAGACACAAAATGAAAAAGTCAGGAAATTTAAATTGGGCAAGTAGCACACATGAAATCACAGAAGCAGAAAGAAACACTACCATTGAAATACAAATGATCAAACAAGGAAAAGAAAATAACAATGTGGTCTTCTTTCTGCGAAATCAATACAATGAAGCCGTTCAATTATACTCTGTTCCAATTGGCGGCCCACCTACCTACAAGTACGTAATCAAGCTCGACTATTTTTCTGACAACTAAAAAGAAAATGAAAAAGCTATTATTAAGCTCCTTATTTATCTTTTTCCTTTTTGGAGTCCAATCTCAACTTTATGATTTTCGGCATTTTAATCCTGATAACGGATTGAATGGAACCTATGTTTATAGCATCATTGAAGATTCAAAGGAGTACAAATGGATAGGGACAGACTTTGGACTTTTGCGCTTTGATGGACTTAATTTCGAAGCAATCGATCTAAATGATTCCACTAAGATCAATTTTCCTACAGCAGGGGTAAATACCAAAAAAAATCGGCTACTATTCGGTTATTATAACGGCCAAATCAAGGAATACAATGGTGTTTCTATCAATACTGTGTACAAACCTGATGGAAATACAAGCCCCATAAGGGGAATAATTGCAGATGAGGAAATCCTTTGGGCCATTACTCAAAATGAAGGAATTGTCCGAATTGACCAAGGTAATTGGAAATTGTTAGGACAAAATGAATTAGGTAATCTAAAAGCCAATACCATAACTAAAATTGATGATATCATCTATGTCGGCACCAATGATGGCATCAGCCGATATCAAATAGAAGAAGAGGACATAACGTACTTAGGAATAATCCCATCATTGGAGGGCTACTCTGTTCAAAAAATTATCAAGAGCAATGAAAAAAATACACTTTGGGTAGGTACCAATGGTGACGGAATATTCAAGGTGGTATTACCAAAAAATGATAGCTCCATTGAATTCAAAAGTGATCAACAAGAATTCTTGAATAGAAATGAGATTACTGCGATCATTGAGACCAAAAACAATGATCTATGGGTCGGTACTAAATACGATGGCCTAATCAAAATAAATTTTAATAGGGATAATAAAAAACCTATTCAGTTCACCTACCTAAACACGTCTACGCATTTTCCTGGAGACAAAGTCTCCTCACTATTCCTTGATAAGGATGATCACGTATGGGCTGGGACCGTAGGGGATGGATTAGTCCAAGTAGTAAAAAAAGGATTGATTTTTTACAATTTCGAAAGGTTTAAAGCGACCTCCGTAAATGCCATAACAGGCACTAATCAGCATCAATTATATTTTGGAACCGACAAAGGAATTGTAAAAGGTTACCAAAAGGGCAATACAGATACATTATCATTTGAGCTTCTTGATAATCAGCAAATTAAGGGCAAAGAAATTACAGCCATGTACACGCATAATAGCAACACTATTTACTTTGCTATTAAAGGTGAAGGACTTTTCAAAACTGACCTTCAATTTGAAAACATTCAAAAATTATCATTTTCTGATTCACTAAAAGATATTTCAATCCGCCAAATAACCATGGAGGGAAGTGATAAAATATGGCTATCTGTCATGTATAATGGCATTTTCGTAATTGATACCGTTGGCAATGTAAAGCAGCATTACTCTACCAAAACAGGATTTTATCATAACGAGATTTTTCACATTCATATAGATACTAAGGGCAATAAGTGGTTTGCAGCCAAAGGTGCAGGACTTGCCATAATGCGCAAAGGAACAACATCTTATTTGTCACAAGAAGGTATCTTTCCAGCAAGAGATATTAATGATATTTCTGAGGATGAAAGCGGAAACATATGGATAGGGACCAATGGCAATGGCATATTCGAATATGATGGTGAAAATTTCATACGATTTGATAAAAAAAATGGTCTACTAAACGATTATACAAAATCAATTATAAGTGACCAAAGTAACCACATCTGGGTAAGTCACCGTCTTGGATTAAGTAGGCTTGACGAAAACACCAATGCCCTTTCCACTGTTCAACATAAAGATGGTTTACAGGTTGCAGAGTTCATTCAAAACTCCATCTTTAGAGACCAAGATCATAATATTTGGTTAGGAAATCGAAATGGAGTTACGTTTCTAAACTCCCCTGACGAGATGTTTGAACCCAAAATTCTCGAAACCCATATCACAGATATTAAGATTGATTACAACTCTGTAGATTTATATGAATTCGCACCGGATGATGTTGTATCTGGTCAAGTGCCCTCTAAGCTCAAATTACCTCACAACAAAAACCATCTCACGTTTGAGTTTATAGCAATCAATTTAAAAAATCCAGAATCAAATCTTTACCAATCCAAGCTTGAAGGATTTGAAAACAAATGGTCTCCTCCGACACAAAAAAATTCCATCGACTACACTAATTTGGCACCTGGAAACTACATATTCCACATCAGGCAATCAGAAAATCCTAATCACTGGGGAGACAATATCACCTCATACAGTTTTACGGTAAAACCCGCCTGGTATAACACTTGGCTAGCACGAATAATCATCGTTTCTTTCATCACTTTTAGCATCTACCGATTTTGGGTGTTTAGATTGAATCAACTTAAAAATCGGTATGAGGAGAAACAAAAACTCTATAAAATTACCGAAAACCAAAATCAACGATTGATGAATTTTTCATTCATTACCTCACATAATACCAGAGCATCTGTGGGAAATATTTTGGGTATTATTAACGCCTTAGAAATGGATCCTACCAGCAAGGAATATTTCCGTATGCTAAAAGAAACCGCGCTTAAACTAAATAAAACTATTGAAAATATAAACGAGCTTTTAAATTTTGAAAACAATACGGAGGTGCAAATGACCAAATGTAACCTCCTTGAGATACTGGAAAGAACCATTGTGCTTAATGACCAACTCATTCAAAGCAGACAAGCAGAGTTAAATATTAACATACAAGAGGACATCTATATTGAAGCCGTTCCATCCTACCTTGAAAGCATCCTCAACAACATCTTGACCAATGCACTTAGATATGGGGTAACAGAATTATCCAAGAATATAGACATTTCTTGTAATATTAATGAAAGACAAGTGGTGGTACGTTTTAAAGACTATGGCATGGGAATCGATTTGGAAAAACATCAAAGCAAACTATTCAAATTAGGATCTCGGTTTCACTCTTCAAAAAGTGATGGTCAAGGTCTTGGCCTTTTTATGACCAAGAGTCAGATAGAAGCCATTGGAGGAAAAATAGAGGTAGAAAGTGCAGAAAACAAAGGAACTTTGGTCAGCATTTTTTTAAATGCATATCCTAAATAACCCTTGAAAGTAATCGTTATTGGTCGTAGAGGCTTTTTTATTGCAATCAATATTGCGAAGAAACACCCATCATCTAATATACTATTCTAGAAAAGGTAATGCGCATCTTAGGAAAGCAAAAGCTTCTGGAAACGGTCACTTATTTTCTGCGTCCAGGGTCCTATTTTTCCCTTACCTATTTGCTTCCCATCTAGGTGTGTAATAGGCATCACTTCTTTAAGTGTGCTTGAAATAAAAACTTCATCAGCTTGCTGAAGCTGATCAAGAGAAATATCTGTGATCTGTGTTTCAATAATCTCTGATGAAAACTTTAAGATATTCTTCCGAGTAACACCTTCTAGAATATTCGTTTTTGGAGTCAATAGCTTATCACCCTCCACAATAAAGATGCTACTTCGCGCTGCTTCACTTATCATTCCATTGTTGTGGTATACGGTATCAATGGCTTTTGCCTTTTTCATTTCCTTTCGGAGTAAGCAAGCTTGAAAATAGCTGACACTTTTCACATGAGGAAACTCTCTTAGGTATTCATGTGAAATTAGGCGGGAAGGCACAGAGCCTTTCTTCTTCGGTAGTTTAGTGTTGAGAATGTAAAAGAATGGCATCAGATCGTCTGAATCATCATCATCTGCTAATAATACCAATTTGAAACCCCCGTACTTAAAGTCATTCTTCTTCTGAAGGTTGGCAATTGCTTGCTGTATTTCATCCCTGCCAATCGTAAAAGCAAGATCCATGAATTTTTGCGACTGATCAAAACGATCTAGATGATCTTTCATGAACATAGGCTTTCCGTCACGGACTCTAAAGAAGTCAAAAACTCCAAATCCACGTTGAACTCCCATGTTATTTATGGGAATGAAAGCGGAATCCTCATCTACTATTTGTCCGTTGATATAACAGTATGTCATGTGCTAATTTTGATTTCGATAAAAATAAGTCAGATTCTATTAAGAAGTAATTCCTTTTTTGTAGACATCACCACTCACTTGCTCAGACAGCACTTCAGAAAATACAGCAAGATTACTCATTCATCATTCCAGATTCATGCCGAGGTAGAAGCATCTCAAATTATGTATTACCGACACCTCTGATTCTATTCCCATATGA
>CAYGTD010000108.1:0-11225 GCA_964352725.1 uncultured Roseivirgaceae bacterium | reverse complement strand
GTTCCAACACTGCTACCAATTCTCAACGTCCCAGAAGAAACTCCTCCTACCACAAACCCTACAACTGTGCCGTCAGCATCAGACTCATCTGCATTACCAGAAATCTCTAAAAAATCAATCTCTACTTCCGTCTCTTCCAAAGTCGTTTCTACAGGTCCTATTGTAGTTAAGACCGGTGGAAATTTAATCGCCATGGTAGTAGTTGAAGTTGGACTACTGATTCCCCCTCCACTAACAAAGACTTCAATTGATCTATCAGTATTATTAGGATTGGCAGAGACATTTTGATACGTAATCGCTCTTAATGCCAATTCATAATTTTCAGGGGTGTCATTCCCAGTGAGTGTTAAAACTCCTGTACCGGGATCATAAGCCTGTGCAGAAATACCGGCAGGTAGCGTACCTACCTCAAGCGTTTCGTTTGACCCATTCAAGCGATTGGTTAAAGTGATGGTAGCTCCTGTAATTTGAGTTGCAGAGCCTCCGATTTCCACGTCAGTGTCCACAATGGATACTCCAGAACCACCTTTTTGATAAAACGTAGCATAATTAGATCCTGCTTCAGAAGCATCCAAATCTAAACTTGGCGGACATGCTGTGGATACGGCATTATCGGTATAATCAGAATTAACCGAGTTTGGGTATGTAACACCCTGAACCAATCCTTCTGAATTAAAAGTCTCAGTACCGGTTCCCGGTATGTTGTCATTATCGGCATCAGATAGACCTGCTTCCAATACGTCTGGGCATCCATCATCATCAGAATCTATCGAACGAAAATTCTCCAAACCTGAACCTGAAGTATTTGTAACTGTATAACTGATAATATCGGTATCGATACCAGTTTCCACCGCATCGGCCAACCCATTAATTCCCACAGCAGTTGTGATTCTTCCCGACGCAAATGTGGCAGAGCTACCCGACTCTATCACATCATAAATCCCATCATTATCCGAATCAAGATCCAGGTAATTAGGAATACCATCAAGATCGAAATCGAAATTATCGTTAACGCCATCTCCATTAGAATCCACATAACCGCTGATTATTGGATCTTCAAAGTCAATAATTCCATTAATGTTTGAATCAACGGATGGATCTATACCATTACTTTCATTTTTGTCCGGAATACCATCATTATCATCGTCCAAATCAATATTATCAGTAATACCATCTCCATCAACATCAGGAATGGCATAAAAAATCATTCGCACTGTACCCGTTATTCCTAGATCATTTTGCATCGTAACATATGCCGTGTCTGCTCTATTGGTGAAAGGTGCTGAGGTGTATTCTATTCTGGTATCATCATTTGGATCAACATTCACTGATGTGCCAGTACTGGTCGAACCCATAACCACATTAGTTATAGAATGAGTCGTGCCGCAACTTTCAAACTCAAGTTGCTGCAATGAGCCAGTTCCTGCGAATACAGTATCTGCGATATATATAGGTGTTGGCAAACCAAACTCTGGATAAAGAGCACGCACGGATGCATCATAGCCTGATAAGAATCCGTAAGTACCAGAAGGTCCATTTGCTACAATGATTCCCATTTGAAAGAAATCCTGCGCTTCTATGATGTTGTCCGTTTGGATTTCTGAATCGGGAATAGTGAAAGAAACAAGATCTGGTCGACCTGGTACTGGGGTTTTGGTCAATGGAATTGAGGTCACCACATTTACCCCGTTCAAGGTAAAATCATCTGCCTCGGTCGTAGACATAGCGACGTTCACAGTATTTGTCATGCCTACTCCAAATCGTGTAAATTGTATTGAAGTACTACCCGTACAAAATTTTGAGGGTAATACAGCCATCCCTACTTCTTCATTCGGGCCTCTACCCGAAATGTGATAAACGTAGGCATCATTACTTGTACTAATATAATGAGGAGTCCCAAGCGCACCAGTAAGGGTAAACTCAGCTATTTCGCCTTTTTGTAAGGTGACGGTAGGCGAGGCATCATTATCATAAGTAACTGTTGTATTATCAAAAGCCGCAATGATTACCGCATAATCTACATCAGTATTGGTTGCGCCACCTCTTACCAAAACATACTCATCTCCCAATTGATCAAAGGGTATTACCTGATCTATACCTGCATCCGCCGGACCGACACCTGCTCCTCGAGCGTGTTGGCTTCCAGCCGTCACTACAATGTCCTTATCTGATGTCACTATCGTACCTGCAATAGCATCAGTCAGGTTTTGATCAAATCTTGTGCGAACGACATAGCTTTCAAACTTGTCAAGAGAGAAGGTTACGGAATTAACATCTCCAGCCGGATCTTCTATAAGGGCAGTGGTGCCGGGTAAATCAATTGTAATAGTAGTATTATCTGCCAAAGACATTACAGAAACAAAGTGAACGTCATTATCTCCGTAGCTGGTTTCTTGAAGCCTTGTCTGAGATCCCGCAATGAATTCTTGTCCCTTACTAAAGCGACCTTTCAGGGTTACAATTGCCTGATTATTAGTCCCAACTAATCTGTAAACTGCCTGTACTGGATAGTCAGACGTGATGATCAGACCTTTATCACTCAATACCGAATTGACATTGCTAGTTTGGTCAACACCTTCTTGACCATTCGCTGTAGTTAATGCGATTGTTAGCGGAGTACCCTTGACAACTGTCATGGTATCTATTAAGGAATTATCAGGTGTCCTGTAAATAACCTGAGCTGTAGGGTATGCCGTGGTAATAACTAGCTCAGTAGGACCATTATTCCCCGAATTACTACCAGCATTACTTGCCTGTGGATTCCATATAGGTGGCATATAATACTCTATATCGTATTGAGCATTGGCCGTAGAAAAGAAAAAGACGCTGAGGAGACACACAATGAGTCTCGCCAACAGAATGGGTCTTTTAACTTTAACGCTTGTTGGTCTTTCAATAAAATGCTCAGAAACAAGTTGCTTATGAGAATTCGGACTAACTAATTGATTCGAGTGCATAGAACTTCTAAAATGAAGCTGCAATTTACTTTTAGGGTAACTAATAATTCACATTGAATTAGACGACTGACTACTTTTCATCGTTAAACGGGTGTAATGCTTCTGAGTATTTCCTAAAATATTCTTGAATAAATTATAAATTACTTTTAATATATTAGTATTTGCCTATTCGATTATCAAACTTAAATATAAAATACGCCAAGATTAATGGCTCATTATATCCAAAATCAGACAATAACCACATTCAGTAATCCATGAAGACAATTAGGAAATAAGTTAATAATAGGCCTTGTCATTAATATTGAAGATTGATCCGTCTAAATCTAGAACCAGTATAAGCTTGGCTGAGTTCTAGCGCATGTATTATCAGAAAGCATTATATCCCACAATAACAAAGCATTACAACTTCATATTACATCAATATCCCCTGTGTACATATGGCATGATACATCTAGCCTTGAAACTGAATAGGCCTTGCATTTAAACCTATCTAGTTATTTGACACTGTAGACTTCCCATTTTCAGGACTGGATTCAAATAGACTGATTATCTAAATATTTACAAAACTCATTCTCGTAGTTTTCATTTTTAGTTTGGTATTTCAGATACTGAACGGGAGAAAGTTTGCTAAGAGAGTCATGTCCTCTGATGAGATTATAATCCTCAGCCCATTCGATAGTTTTTTCTCTGACAGTACTGAGTTAATCAAAGAGATAGGCATCAAGCACATCTCTTCTATAGGTTCCATTGAATCGTTCTATGTATCCATTTTGCATAGGTTTTCCTGGCTGGACATAGGTCAGTTCAATTTGTCGCTCAAGACACCAATTTTTTAGTGTATTGGAGATAAACTGAGAGGTCAGCCCCGTCCGTCCCATTATCTGTTCTGATTCTTTGTGGCTTCCCTCTCCAGAAAATAGTCTTATCAAGCACTCTAATAATTCTTTCGGCTGGCAATGAAGTATCTATTTCAATGGCTAGTATCTCACGATTAAAATCATCTATTAGGTTAAATGCTCTAAACTTCCTACCGCTTATCAAGCTGTCAGATACAAAATCAGCTGACCATGTGTGGTTTGGGCTTGCAGGGATCTCCAAAGGCTGTTTCACTCTAGAAGGCAATCTTCTTTTACATTTCCTCTTTATATTCATACCAATGGACTTATAGACTCGATACACACGCTTATGATTCCAAGGGTGTCCCTGCTTTCTTATTCTGTCAAACAGCTGCCAAAAACCCTCAGTGGGATGCTTATCTGCTAATTGATTAAGAGCATCAATCACCTCCTGATCATCCTTCCTGCTTTGATAGTAAAATACTGATTTGGATAGACCTAAAATCTTACAAGCCCTGCCAACACCAACAGCAAAACGATCCCTGATGATGTCAGCCTTCTCCCTTTTTAGGCAGGGCTTTAGATCTTTCCCGACAATACCTCTTTGAGTATTTGGTGATCCAGACTCAGGTCAGCATACATTTGCTTTAAGCGTCTGTTCTCATCCTCCAGCTCTTTGAGCTTCTTCAATTCATTGGCATCCATGCCTCCATACTTTTTCCTCCAGTTGTATAGTGTGGACTTGTGGATACCATATTCACGGCAGATGCTCTCCTGATCTCGGCCCGATTCGTGTTCTTTTAGTGCTTTGACTATTTGCACTTCTGATATTCTTCTCTTTTTCATATTGACTGTTTAAATGTACAATTTTTGTCCATTCTCAATCAGTCCTATTTTTGGGGAAGCTTACATATGGAGCAGCTCAAGCAGAAACAAATATGTGCGAGCAAATAAAAGAGTATGCTGAGTCGCTAGGTGTATATGATAAATTCAATAAAACGGTAACAATCGCTTCAGTGAAAGTAATGAATCACTTTATGGGAAAATCACATACAGACAATTTTACAGACTTGATGATTGAGTTCCCAAAACTAAGCTCCAATTTCAGAGAGATCTTGGGCCAGCATTATGGGTTCAATGTATTTGGTGATAAAAGGGCAAAGAAAGAATATGTAGAGCCAGATTTGTTGCCATTCTAACACGAATCAACATTTGAGTTAATAGGCCTACTGAAGGTTTTTGTTTCACCTCAAATTATATTTACAAACCTTCTTGAACCTTAGCATTCGCTGGAAGATTGAAATAAGCATCTGAGAGATCAGGCATAAAACCAACCTCGGTCACTTCGATAGAAGTGATGTGTTCCCCTACCTTATCGTCTTTAAACCAGTGGGTATTATAACCTGAGGAGATGGTGATTCCATCAATGGTTTGATTCCCTAAAACTTCCATAAACTTTTCAGGACTATGTCCCCCATTGGGGAAGAATCCAGGATAAGATACAATGTATCTTAAGCCTCCAATTAGTCCAGTTTCTGGATGGATATAAACGACATAAAAATCACCGGATGCATCACCAGTCCCATCTTCATAGCTTGCTTTTATCAAATTGTAGGTGACGCCCTTGTACTCTTTTGGCTCTAATTCTTCCAAAATCACACCATCATCGGCTAAGACAAAAGGCAGACCAATAAAATAATAAGGAGTTGTAGACCAAAAACGTGGGTTCACTCCTATATCTACTGAATCAGGAGATTGCCAAGCATTTTTTCCATCCCAACCATACTTCCAATTTCTATTGCTTGCCACCTCGTGAGCTGCTCTAACTGACCATTGATCAACTACCTGATAGCTATCTCTTTGTTTGCCTCCATCCAAAGGCTGATAATTGAAACGAAATGAAATCGGACCATTTGAAAACCATTTATTTAGTCCTCCATGTGCATCGATACTTGCCAAGATTTTTTTACCAGCAGATGTCCCGTTCAATCTGCCATTCGCCTCTTCCACTCGTGTTGAAATCCATGAATCCGGAACTCTGGCTGTCTTCACATCGTCCTCTTTCGGCATTTCATTTTTCTGTTTTACCGTAGTGGTACAAGCGCTAGCAATTACCAAACATGAAATTAAAATATTCCTATTCATCTTGTTTTTCTACTTTTTTAGGATGCAACTCATGAAAGAAAATATCTCCATTGGGAACATCAAATTCTAATCCTGTTACCTTTAAATTGTTGTCTAAAGTGAAGGACACGGTTCCAAAATCGAACCAAGCGTGTTCTTTGTCCCATTTGATTTCATAGGTATCGTAGTGCCAATGCTTCAATGAAGCACCCAAGTCAGGGGCTTTTTCAAAAGACATTCTAAGAATTCCGTCAGTTTGCGAAATCGTAATGTTACCAAACATCGGATCATAATAACTACCTTCTAAATCATTAATGACTTTAGAAGGCTTGGTGTCCACTACCTTAGCAGCTTTTCTCTCCTCCACATCATCTTTGTGACCGTTTCCTGATCTAGCTCTATCCAAGTATTCCTTGGACCAATCTCTCATGTCTTTCTTTAAATATTGGTTAGAGATGTAGTAAGCAAGTGGAGTAGATATTCCTTCCATCGAATTAGTCAATACCACAATACCCAATTTCAGGTCAGGGATCATCATTACTCGCGAATACATACCATCATAGCCTCCTCCATGGCTTACCACCATATTTCCATAATAGTCCATCAGACTCCAGCCTAGTCCATAGCCTGCAAAGTGTCTGCCTGGAATACTCTCTTTAGAACGCTCACTTAACTTAAAATTATTATGAGGCGTCCAAAGCAAGTTTTGCTGCTCTTTATTAATGAATTCTCTACCATCCCAGGACCCGCCATTTAGATTCATCATCATCCATTTAGCCATATCTGATGAAGAAGAGATAATGCCTCCGGCTGCACTTGAGTTATCCCAGCTTGCCCATTCAATAGGAACCGTTCCATTATCTAATGTGGGTTTATGTGGTGTGGCTACATTATCATTTAAATCATTGACACTAATGACCGTATTATTCATCCCAAGTGGATCAAGAATATTTTCTTTAGCATAAACTTCCCACGGCTGTCCAGATACTGCTCTAATAACTTCTCCAGCTGCGATAAACATCAGATTGGTATAGCCATATCCATCTCGGAAGCTAAACGCTTCAGGAACATAAGCTGCATTTTTCAAGATTTCCTCTGGGGATTTTTCTGACTTATACCAGATCACATCTCCACTGAAGGTCCCTAATCCAGCTCTATGGCAGAGCAAATCTTTGACCGTGATCTCCGATGATACATATTGATCATCATAAAGAGAGAAATAAGGAAGATAATCTTTCACTTTATCATTCCAAGAGAGCTTTCCTGTCTCTACCAATTTGGCAATGGAAGAAGCAACAAAAGCTTTGGAATTAGATGCAATAGCAAAAATGGTATTGTCATCTACCTTTTCTTTCTTCCCCAATTCTTTGACTCCATAGCCTTTACTCAGTACAACTTTTCCATCTTTTACGATAGCTACTGCCATACCAGGGACGTTCCAATCTTTCCGAGCTTTCTCAATGTATTTGTCGATGGTTTTAACATCAACTTGAGAGAAAACATGAATAGAAAAAAGAAATAAAACGAGTGTAATAATTGACTTCTTCATCGGGATTCATTTAAGTTATCCCAACGAATTTATAAGATCAAGCGGAGAATAATCCTACCAAGTAGCACTTTTGGTATTTAGCACCGCTTTCATCACATCCTTTTGGCTAATCTGCCCAAGGAGGATACCATCTTTGACTACTGGAAATCGTCGCAGACGCTTTTCTAAAAACATTTTAGCCGCTTCGAAAATATTTAGATCTGGCGCAACTGTAATCACATTCTTTGCCATATGCTCCTCAACCAAACCAGATAAAGTCGGGTGATTATCATACATCCCTTTTACTACCTCTTTCAGGCAATCCCCTTCTGAGATTACTCCACATAATTCTCCATTTTCGTTGATTACAGGTGCTCCTGATATTCTATGCTTCATCAGTCCTTCCACTACATCGTGAATAGGTTGATCTGGTTTAAATGTAACGAGCTTTCTTGCCATATAATCTTCCACATGAAGTGACTGTGATTCAGTAGTCTTTGGAGCTTCTGCTCCTCTATAGCTCATTACCATAATATTTTGTATTTTGATTTTAAAAGATATAATCTACTAAAAAATCAAAGAAATGACAAATCAGAATTGCAATGAATATTAGCTGGAATGATCTGATACGATCACCCACTCATCTCCAATCAATCGAAAAATAAGTGAGAAATGACCATTGGGATTGTCATCTTTTCTTTCCAAAGACCACTTACCAATGACCGACCAAAAATCTTCACTGAGGGGCTCCATGATTATAATCTCAAAGGTAAGCTTTCCCATTTTCTCCTTTGTCGGATAGCTCCTTTTATAGTTATCGAGTGTTTTTTGCCAGCCATAGTTGACACCTGAACTGCCAATAAAAACAAGTTTCTCAGACTTCCAATAGCCTTCCATGAAGCATTCTAAATCCCCTTCATTCCAGCATTCTTCCTGAAGTGTCATTACTTCTCTAATTTCTTTTTCCTCATTTTGTCCTGATACAGAAATCGCACAGAACAATAAGGAAATAGTAAGTAACCTCATCATTTTTTTAGGTATTGCTGTATGGTAGACTTAAGTGTCTCCTTATCAGTGGTGATGTATGGATCACTGTAGATTTTCATCATCATCTCTCGAAGTACATCTTCATGGTAGCCAAGCTTGCTAGCAATCTTTGCACAGAACTTGATTTCTTCTTTATAGATCCGACCATCTACTTTCATGAGTTGTACTACATTATACATATAGTCGTACCGCAAATCATCCGTAAGATTATCCATCTCTTCAATCACGGATGGATCATCAAAGCTTTCACTGATTTCTTCAGAAGTCATTCCATTGGCTTTGCCAATTTTTTTTATCAAGTCAATTTCCTCTTTTACCACAACACCATCAACCCGCGCTAGCTGCACAAGCATATTTAGATGTGATCTGATCATATTGTTGATATTGCTTTCGATGATTATTGTGGTAATAGTTAAAAAATTGTCAACTTCGTCAAGTTATGTATTACACAAAAGTAACCTCACTACCATTAATCTCAAACTATTCAATTATATGATAGAATTATCCAATAAACGATGAATTTCCTTGCTCACATATACCTCAGTGGAAATAATGAAGAATTAATGGTTGGGAATTTCATTGGCGACTTTGTAAAAGGTAATCAATTGGATGCATATAATAACGAAATTCAACAAGGCATTCGATTGCACAGAGCGATCGATCATTATACCGATACGCATGATGTGGTTTTGCAGAGCAAAATAAAATTGCGCGAAAAGTATCGCCACTATGCCCCTGTCATAGTGGATGTTTACTATGACCATTTTCTAGCTAAAAACTGGACTAAGTTTTCAGCTGTGCCATTGGAGGAATTTACCAGTCAATTTTATGATACGATTAGTAATTATTACGACGTTATTCCGAAAGGAGCAATCCATATGCTTAGTTATATGAGCAAAGACAATTGGCTGTACAATTATCAATTCATCGAAGGAATGGATAAAGCGCTGACAGGCATGTCTCGCAGAACGAAATTTGATTCTAAAATGGAGGAAGCATCTAAGTCACTTCAAGAGCATTATGATGAACTTTCAAAAGAGTTCTTTACCTTTTTTCCTGACTTGCAAAATCATGTTAAGCAATTTCTAACTAAATGAAAGATATACTCCTTGTTGGTCTAGGTGGATTTTTTGGAAGTATGGCTAGGTACGGAATTTTTTTAGCTACTGCCAAATACTTTTCTGATAAACTTTATCCAGGAACTCTTATCGTAAATTTGATTGGATGCCTACTCATTGGGCTTTTTAGCGGAGCATTAATTAAAACAAACAATCAACTAGGTCTCTTTCTCATCGCAGGGTTTTGTGGTGGATTTACCACGTTTTCCACCTTCGCACTAGACGGACTTAAGCTCTTAAAGACTGGTATGATTGCTCAATTCATATTATACAGTACAGCTAGTATGATAGGTGGACTAATCCTCTGTTTAGTTGGCTTTTTTCTATCAAATAAGGCCTTTTAAAGTTTGTAGACTATTTGTCTATTTATACTTTTATTTCTTTCTATTCTTTTTCAAGAGATTGCCTTTGGCCTTTTGGGTTACCTTCTCATAACTCAAATAAAGGTTAGTTAAGGCACCTACTTTGAAATAAGTGGGTGTTTTTTTTAGCTTTAGGTAATCAAAACGATTTTTTTATCGTTAAAAAAGTACCGTTGCTAAACAGATGACTAACTATTATCACGTATTGGGTCTTTCTGAAAATGCCACTCCTCAGGAAATAAAGGCAGCTTTTAAGAAGTTAGCAGTGAAATACCATCCCGACAAGCACCCCGGAGTATCGGGAATGGAAGAAAAATTTAAAGAGGTAAATCGCGCTCACCAAGTTCTCTCTGATGAATATGAAAAGGCTCGATTTGATCTTAAACTAAAGTATCAACAGTTTTCTTCTGCTAATCAGCCACCTCCTTACTCATATCAGCAACGCCCATCTTATAGAAGGAGACCAAACTATTCTCCTCCAAAGGTGGATTATCGTCAAAATACCATTGCGACACTTTATGCCTTTGGAATCACTTTTCTGATTGCTTTGATGGTGATGTCTGGTGTTTGGGTAAAACAGACGTATGATCAACATAAACTAGATCAACTTCTAGCAGAACGACGATCAACGTATCTGGAAGCAAGAACCTCCTTCGATAAAGGTCATTACAAAGATGCGATAGACATTATGTCATCTCTGGATTACTTCCGAAGAAGCGAAGAAGATATGAAGAGCTTTAAAGAAGATATGATTGACAACATCGTCATTAAAGCTCATTTAAATTTTGAAAACAATCAATTTGCTGAAGCTATCTCTCTCTACAATATGGTAGTTGAGTTTGAGCCAAGTATGCCTTTTTTTGAAATGAAAGGCTTTTTAGCAGAAGCATATCGATTAAATAATCAGCCGAAAAAAGCAGTCAATGTATTAGAGGAATTTTTGGTCAATGAATATGAAATTATAGAGACATTAGTAAAAATAGCTGAGATAAATCGTGACATGCTCAATGATTTGGAAACTGCTAAAGATTACTATTTAATCGGTCATAGGCTGGCAGTGAAAAGGTACAAGCAGTTTTATGGTGAAGGCTATGCTATGGTGATTAGAGAAGAATTCGTACCATCTTCTCATTACGATCTTTATTCTGGATTAGCAGATATCTACTATCAGATTGGAGATTATAAAATGGCTGTGAAAGCCTCTACTTGGAATAAATATGTATGGCCTGATAGCTTGGATGCTTTCATTACAA
>CAYGTD010000107.1:0-11287 GCA_964352725.1 uncultured Roseivirgaceae bacterium | reverse complement strand
TCTTTTCAATCCAAGATCGATTTATTATTTAGCATCCAGATTCAAATAGTAGGAGGTCAGCCACCAATTTTTACTTCCCTGTCCAAATATGAGTTGATTTCCTCTTGTTTTAAAATAGTAATTGACACTTGGATTGATACTAATATTATCCACTACAAAAAATTCTAGTCCTCCATTAAGTCCAATTCCAGTTTTAAATCCCTCATCACCAACAGCCTGATTCTTTCCAAACGCAGCTGTAGAAAAGGCACGTAATTGTCCTTGATCTTGAGCGAAGATTGTGATAGTGATTAGAGTGAGTATAGAAATACTAATTAGCTTTTTCATGGTCATTCATTTCTCTAAATGTACCTTTCTAGCATTATCAATAACCTTTATCGGTTAACTATTTTCGCATTTCAAGTCAATTTACCTTTAACCACTGATCATCTCCTACGTATTTGATGGTATGTTTTCATTCCGATCGTAAAGATTCTACAGGATTAGAAATCGAAGCTTTCAAAGAATGAAAGCTAATTGTAAAGAGAGCAATCAACAGTCCGCCCACTGCTGCTGCCGCAAACATCCACCATTCCAATTCTATCCTGTATTGGTAGCTTTCAAGCCAGCCATTCAGGACAGTAATAGATACAGGAATTGCTATCGCACTTGCTAGAAGTACTAGCAGAGTAAAGTCCTTTGAGAGCAATCGCCAAAGTGATGATACTGATGCTCCGAGTACCTTTCGAATCCCAATCTCTTTGGTTCGTTGCTCCACTACAAAAGCTGACAAACCAAATAAACCAAGGCAACTGATGAGGATGGCCAACACACTAAAGAATGTAGCCAGACTTCCCACCTTTTCCTCATTTCTAAACTTTTTGGAATATTGATCGTCCACAAACTCATAATTGAATGGATGATCTGGAAGAACTTCCTGAAAAGCTTCTTGGATTCTTGGAATTGCCTCGATATAAGAAGTTCCCTTTTTCATTCGGATAAATGAGTATCCTTCTGAATCACTGTAGAATAACATCAGTGGTCTCGGAGACTCATATGGAGAGCCTTTGATCATATCTTTCACCACTCCTATGATAGTATAGGCTCTACCACGATTATCCCAACCGAATCCTTCACTAGCAATCAATCTCTTTCCGACAGGATTCTCCATGCCCATCTCCTCCACAGCAGATTCACTAACAATCACGTTCTGCGCCTCATCCCCGTCTACTCTAGAAAAATCTCTTCCATCTAAAAGCTGCCACTGTGTGGTTTTTCCGTACTCTGGAGTAACGTAAATCGTGTTAAATGAAATTGGATAAGCTTCCTCATTTCCTTCCAATCTAAAGCCATCATTATTGCCTAATGTATTCATCAATGGGTAGTTAGCTGATGCCATCTCTTCCACATAGCCAGTACGCAAAACCTCTTCCCTAACCAAATCAAACTTCTCGTAGTATTCGCCAGATCGCCCTCTCACCGTGATCAGTTCTGATTGATCATATCCTACAGGTCGCGCCTTGGCATGTTGGATTTGCTTATGCACTGTAAACGTCCCAATCATCAACAAAATTGAAATTGAAAATTGAAAAACCACAAGAGTTTGTCTCAGACGAATATTGGATCTGCCCTGCCTAATGGATCCAACTAGTGCTTTTAGCGGACTAAAAGAAGACAGTAAGAAGGCAGGATAACTACCAGCAATCAATGCTGAAAACAAAGTAAATAATAAACCTGCCAACCAAAACATAGGATTGGCCCAAGGCATGGTCAAATCTTTATCAGAGATACCATTAAACCATGGTATCGCGACAAGAACAAGCAGAATTGCTAGAACAAATGAAATGAATGAGTACAAAACAGATTCAACCAAAAACTGAGATACTAGTTGTTTCCTTCTCGACCCTACGGTTTTTCGTATTCCTATCTCTTTTCCACGTAGTTGGTACCTAGCAGTATTCAAATTCATGAAATTTATGCAGGCTAGTAAAAGGACAAATATACCGATCACACTATAGAGCTTTATAAAAGTCATTTGACTACTTGCCTTCTGCACACCATCTTCAAAATGATCCTTGAGGTACCAATCTTTCATAGGAAGAAGTAGAAGGTCTCTAGGCCCTCTATCAGATGAAATATTCTTATTAAGTTCCTCTTTTACAAGAGCAGATGCTTCTTCAACATTAATCCCTTCATTGAGTTGAGCATAAATTTTTGTATTGTAATTACTCCATGTAGCTGGATTATCCTCATTATAGATCAGGTCCATGGAAACCATAAACTCCATATCCCCAAAAGAAGAATTGAGAGGTAAGTCTTTGTACACGCCAGAGACCATCAGCTGTGTGGATGTATTTATTTGAACGAGCTCTCCTATCGGGTTTTTGTCATTGAAAAGTAATTTTGATATCGATTCTGATAACAAAATTGACTCCTTGTTTTCCAATGAAGACTGTCCTGATACCATTTCTAGTGTCAACATTTCTGGAGCATCTGGAGAGAAAAAATACCCCAATCTTTCTATGGATTGTTTTTCAACTGTCAATACCAGAGTTCTGTTTCTGTAAAAAGTGATAGCCACTTTTTCAAAAAGTGTTGGATAGGTTTGCTCAAGGTGCTGACCAAGCTTGCTTACCAGAGAACTGTTGACTTGTATCTTTCCACTTTCTGTATCTTTCCTAAGCACCTGAACAATGCGGTCATAATTTTGGTGATACTTATTAAAGGTCAGTTCATCATGAATCCAGAGCCCTATTAGAATGGCTACTGTCATTCCCATAGCTAGACCGCCAATATTGATTGCTGAGAAGACTTTATTCTTGATTAGAATACGGTAACTGATTTTGAAATTGTGCTTGATCATTGTAGGAATAATTGAGTTTGACTTAAAAAATTTGAAAGCGAAGGGACGCAGATAATGAAAGACCTGATACCAATAATTGATTCTCGCTCTTCTCAATGATTTCTTTTCAATAGTCCTGAAGAATTTTTCATCGAGATCACCGAGTACCTCCTCCGCAAGTTCATCTTTGAGAAAAAGCTTGAGAAACTTCTCTGCAAGTATCGGTGGGTGTTGTTCTATCACTAGAATGAGAAGTTGATATTCCCTCCAGCAAAAGCTGGAAATTGATTCCAAAGGGACATTTTAAGATCTCGGGAAATTTCAAGCGCCTTTTGTCCTTGGGCCGTGATGGTATAGATGCGCTTTCGTCTTCCTCCTCGCTCAGCGGTAGAATCACCCATCTTTGATTCTACAAATCCCTTTTCTTCTATTCTACTGAGTGTGGAATGTACTGCCCCAATGGAAACAGCTCTTTTTGTTTGAGATTCAAATTCTTCGGCAATCTTGAAGGCGTACGCCTCCTCCTTTAATATGCCCGCAATCAGTAAGATTGTTTCTTCAAAGTCTCCTAGTTTGCTCTCTTTCATAGTTAAATACTAAATTGTAGAACAAATATACGGAACGATTAAATATATGTTCTACATTTTAGTATTTAATTAATTTTAATAGATACTATTTGCAACTGAGTACAATTTATTACTCGATTCTTGCAGGATGATTTTTCTCCTATGAAATTTATTCATGCACGGTCTTTATTATTGGATGAGAGACTTTTCAAATAGTTAATAATGTTGTTTCTCTTTCGTTCTATTTTTGCGCTCTAATTTGAAACTATGGATGAGGCAAAAAAGTCATTGAATTTTATTGAGCAACTGGTGGAAAAGGATTTGGCAGAAGGAAAGCATCAATCGATTATTACGCGTTTTCCTCCTGAACCAAACGGATATCTTCATATCGGTCACGCTAAATCCATTTGTCTAAATTTTGGGTTAGCAAAAAAATATGGTGGAGTCTGCAATCTTCGATTTGATGATACCAACCCTGAAAAAGAAGAAACCGAATACGTAGAATCTATTAAGTCGAACATCAAATGGCTAGGGTTTGATTGGGATGACAGAGAATATTACGCCTCTGACTACTTTGACCAATTGTTTGAAATGGCCATTAAGTTGATCAAAAAAGGATCTGCATATGTAGATGACCTTCCTGCCGATGAGTTCAATAAGCTAAAAGGAACTCCTACCCAACCAGGAACTCCAAGTCCATATAGAGATAGGATACCTGAAGAAAACCTTGACTTATTCAACCGAATGAAAGCGGGTGAATTTAGTAACGGGGAAAAGGTATTGAGAGCTAAGATTGATCTAAGCTCTCCCAACATGCATATGCGTGATCCCATTATCTATCGCATTAAACAACTGCCTCATCATCGCACAGGATACAGCTGGTGTATTTACCCAACATACGATTTTGCTCATGGACAGTCCGATTCCATTGAGGGTATTACACACTCACTGTGCACACTTGAGTTCGAAGTGCATCGCCCTTTGTATGAGTGGCTTATCAAAGAATTAGACATCTATCCGTCTAAACAGACCGAGTTTGCTCGATTGAATTTGAGCTATACTATTGTAAGTAAGCGAAGCTTGCGTGAATTAGTGGAATTAGGTCATGTCAATGGCTGGGACGATCCTCGTATGCCTACTATTTCAGGTATCAAAAGAAGGGGTTTTACTCCTGCCTCTATTAGAAAATTTGCTGACACGATTGGGGTGGCAAGAAGAAATGGTATCACTGATATTGCTGTACTAGAACACGCCGTTCGCGAGGATTTAAATGCTTCCACTAACAGAGTCTTTGGAATCATGAATCCACTGAAAGTGATCATTACCAACTGGCCAGAAGGTAAAACAGAGACGCTTACTGCTGTGAACAATCCTGGAGATGAATCTGCAGGAACAAGGGAAATGCCATTTACCAGAGAAATTTATGTAGATCAATCCGACTTCATGGAAGATCCTCCAAGTCCAAAAAAATGGTATCGATTAGGTCCTGATAGAGAGGTGAGATTGAAGTTTGCTTACATTATTAAGTGTACCGGCTACAAAAAAGCAGAAGATGGAACCATTGAGGAACTATATGCAGAATATGATCCTGAAACAAGAAGTGGACAAGATACCAGTGGTAAGAAAGTAAAGGGAACATTGGGCTGGGTGTCTGTACCTCATGCCGTTAAAGGGGAAATCAGAGAATACGATCGTTTGTTCAAGACGGAGAACTTGAATTCGATTGATGATGACTTCAAAAATCACTTAAATCCGGATTCTTTAACCATCAACAAAGATGCTGTGCTAGAGCCTTCTTTGGCAAGTGCACAAGTAGGAGATCAAATGCAGTTTGAGCGTATTGGTTACTTCCGTGTAGATGAAGATTCCACACCCGAAAATTTGGTATTCAACCGAACGATTACACTGAGGGATGGATGGAGTAAGTAATGAGTGTAGATAGGAAAGCATAATAATAGGGGTTTTAAGTAGGGAATTGTTATTAAGATAACGAATTAATAATCTCTACCATGAGAATTTTATCCTTAATAATCTCACTATTCTTCATAAGTTGTACTTTAGATGATGCTGCACCGCTTGTGCTATCGAAAATAAATATAGTTTCCTCAATCGGTACTCGACTTGATGCTTTTAGTTCTGAGCCCACTCAATTATCCTTAAATGGTACTGATCAAGTTGGTAATCCATTCGCAATCACCTCTGCCATTATCTGGAGTAGTGACAATAATAATGTGAAAGTGGATGAAACTGGATTAGTGACTCCACTAGTTGTGGGAAAATCTATTGTAACGGCTAAAGTTGAAGATCTAGAAAAATCCATAACTATCACTGTTTGGGATAGTTCAGCGCCGAGGACTGACATATTTGTAAGTGATGCAGGCAATTTTCAAAATGGCCCGTGGCAGATTCTCATTTATGATGAGGAAGGAGCAAACCCATATGTGTTTACAAAAAAAAATCTTGGATGGCCACAAGATATTTTGGTTTTAGAAGATCAGGAACTGGTTTTGGTTTCCAATCTCAACACGGGCAACATTACTAAGTACAATGTAAACTCTGGAAATTATATTGGGAATTTTGCGACTGGCATCAGTGGGCCAACTAGAATGAAGATCGGGAAAGATAATCTGCTTTATGTGCTCCAATGGCAAGGGGATGGACTAGTAAGAAGGTACCATCTGGATGGTACATTCAAAGATAATTTTACAAAAAAAGGAGTAAATCAAAGTATTGGAATAGACTGGGATTCTGATGGTAATCTCTACGTTTCTTCATTTGCAGATAAGACTGTCAGAAAATTTGATCAAATGGGTAATGATTTAGGTCTTTTTATATCAAGTCAGCTAAATGGACCTACTGATATTTGGTTTGATGATACTGATTTATTAGTAAACGATTGGTCTGGTGGGGCTATTAAAAAATTTAATATGGCTGGTTCATTTGTAAGTACAATAGCATCTGGCCTCTCACAGGTGGAAGGAATTGCATCATTCGAAAACGGAAATTTTATAGTAGGAGATGGCGGAAACTCGAAAATTAAAATGTACTCAAAAAGTGGATCCTTCATAAAGGATTTCGTAGCACAAGGTGCTGGTGGACTAAAGCAGCCGAATGCTTTGTACATCAGAAAAGTCAATCAATAAGAGGTTTTTGATTAGTTCTATATTTTAAGACCTAATCCTTCCTTGAACTCCAAATCTCATACAGTGGATCGCCCTTACTTGAGAAACCGGAGTGATGCCAAGCTCCGTCTTTTAGTTCATAGTTGAATTCCAAGGAAGCGCCTACTCTTGAGTCGTCTCGGGAAAAGAACTCAATGTTTTCCGTATACTTTCCATCAATAGTAGTGTAAGTTCCTCCACCTGTACCCATGAATTGTTTGGTTTCTGTATTGTACGCAATCCATTGAAAGCGAGTACCTGAGAGGATTTTCATGGTTTTTCTAGGCCCAGAAGTATCGCGTTCTTGAATTTCTCTATTTCGTTTTCTTCCAGACATGAGCCATGCTCCATTCAACATTCCTGGACTTCCATCATCTATTCTATTGAGCCAGATATCATCTGTACCTATGATTCTCATTTTGTCATTGTCTCCTTCAAAGTCAAAGGAGACACTCGTGCCTACTCTTGACGAGTCTCTAGTATCAAATTCAACGATCTCAGTCATTGTCTTTTCTTCCACACTCCAGCTACCTCCATTAGAAGCAATAAATGCACCTGTTTCTTTGTCAAACCATGTGGCTACCTGATGCGATGCTGAAAAAACAACCACCATTCTGGTCTCTCCTCCTGATTCATTCTGAGTGATCATTTCCCATGCGCCAATAGGATTTTGAGAAAAAGATGCCAACGCAGCAAGCTGTATTAAAATAACTGAAGTAATTCTCATATCAGGTTTTTTTAATCTTTATAGAAAGCTCCAAAAAGAATCATCATTTCGTCATCACTACGCAAACCAAACTTAAGGTCACGATCTTCATCATTGTTATAAGTAGCCTCTAGCCGCAAACCTTCCCCAGCTTCTAACACATGGGGAGGATCAAGCTCTAGAATTGGAGGATGCTCCCAGTCAAAAGAAACATAAAGTAGTTCTCCGTCCTGATCGCCTCCAATCTGAAAAACTTTAAACTCGGTCATGTGCTCATGAGCATGAGAGAAAAGCTGAAAAATATGTCTTCTCTCATTGAAAGTGTAATTCCTTTTAATGGTTGTTACTTTTCCAGCGGGAAGAATAAAATTTTGGTTATTAAGATTTAATATCTCTGCAACATGTTGAACCTCGGAAGCAGGAATAGTGTGAAGGTTAGCATAAACCTCCCCAGTTATTACCTCATCTGTTTTATTCGCATAATGAGAGTTTAAATCCAACCCTCTGCCTGCTTCATACCTTAAAGCCACTCCCTCGGGATAGCGATAATTCATTCTTGGCCACTGCGTTCCCGCTACGAATTCATGGTATAGTAATGGAATTAGATTAGGAATTATTTGTTGTTGATTTTCATCATATAAATCTCTTATCACTTGAGGGTTTGGGATCACTTGAGACGGAGTTCCCTCCTCAAATCCGTAAAACAAGAAGTGATGGCTTCCTGGTCTCATGGATATTTCAATTTGATTGACATAAATGTCTTCATCTGAGATACTTGATTCGTAATAGAAAAACTCTCTATCCTGATTGGGTTGCACATCAAAAGGTCCTAAGTGAAATTGCAAACCACTTTCTGGAACCTCCAAAGGCTCAAATGGAAGTGCTTCAAAACGGCTCTCATCATCCAATAAAGCAACATCAGCTACAATACCATCTGCGGGTGCACCATTGATGATCCAATCACGTATAAATTCTAATTCACCATTTGTTAAAAAGTTTCCGCCAAGGGGCATGATAGCCCCATATTCTGGGTGATCATCGTAGAAGTGCTCCAAATCATTGGCATTGATCTTTTCCCAAAGAAAGCTTTTAAATAAACTTGGCAAACCTTCCGTTCCAACCAACTCAAGTCCGTCTTCTAGGGCCTTTTTATTATCTGGCTCTCTGTTTACCAATTGACTGTAAGACTGATCTGCAGTCAAAATCAAGTCCGATTGAGTCGCGAATGATGCCCCAGCAGTGTGACAACTGATACATTGTGTATCCCAAATCTGTGTCTGTATTACATCATAAGTAGCCATCTTATTCAATGGTAATTCCACGTCGGTATTCTTGCATGAAACCAAAAGTGAAATGAAGCAGAAAAGGAAAATGATTTTAGTGTCTTTCATCATAAGCGTAATTATTCTACTGCAAGATAATTGTTTGTTGCCATATCATTGGGTGAAAGTGTCTGGTTAGTGCAAATTGAGATTATATTCGCGGTGTAAAATTTTGTCTAGGAAAAAGAGCAGTAGAAATGATTGTAAGAACGAAAAAGTATCAACTTCCAACTAAAAAATATATTGGAATAGCTTTTAAAGCAGTACTAAAAGAACAATGGTGGGTACTACTTATTTACTTGGCTATTTGTGCAGGATATTTCTTGGCGCCAAGTCATTGGTGGATCACAGGTGCTACCATTGGTTTGACACTTTATATGCTTTTCTGGTTAATTCAGTTTGCTGGAGTCACTCAACTAGAGCAAGGTAAATTCATGTTTCAGAAACTCTCCTATGAGCTTTCATCTCAGCAAATTTTGATTAAACTCAATGCTAAGCAAGGTATGCCAATGAAGTGGGAGCAAATAAAAAAAGCTCAAAAGAGAAAGGATGCTTATATCCTTTATGTGAGCAAAGCACAACTACTACATCTTCCTTTCAGAATTTTCAACAACGATAACGAGATTCGATTTTTCGAAACAGTACTTAAGAGAAAAGGCTACATTAAGTAATCCATGCCCAGACAATTAGGGATCAAAGAAGCGAAACAAAGGGCAGGCAGGTTCTGCGCCTTTCGTGAGCGATCTCCTAATGAAGTATTAGAAAAGCTGTTGGATTGGGGTCTTGGAGAACATGATGCTGAAAAACTCATTAATGAATTGATCAACGAGAAATTTGTGGATGAGCAGCGATTTGCCAATGCTTATTGCAACGATAAGTTTGAATTCAATTCGTGGGGGAAGCAAAAGATCAAAGCCAATATTTACACTCACAAACTATCCTCATCTGCAATTGAAATGGCGCTTGATCGTATAGACTCCACAAAATACGAAGATCGTTGCTTTGAGCTCACAGAGCGAAAATGGGAAAAACTAGAACGAGACGAACCTATCAAGAGAAAGCAAAAAACACTCGCTTATTTAGCCAACAAAGGCTATGAAATGGACTTGATTTGGAAGTGTATTAATAAGTTGAGTATTAAATAGCATTAGCTTAATTATACTTTGATAGTATTCTTTTTTTCACCTTACTTTTTTTCTTGATAAAAAAAGTAACAAAAAACTCAAGAAAATTTTAACACCTTCCCGCACAAACCCTCTCCACCGCTCCAAATTTTCAAACCCTTCCTCCTAGAAGAACTATGATTTATCAATTTCCTCCTCAACTATATTAAGTAGAGATTTCCCTCCTTCGAGCGGTTCGACGGTTCGAGGCTGGGGTAGGTTCCTTCTTGTTTCCAATAGTCTCCCCAACTACATTTAAGGCATCCTAACTAATCTTATTGCATCGTTTATCCGTATTTTTGTAAGTTCCATCTTCAATAAGAGTCAACAAAATGCTTCATTCGACAGCTAAAGAATTGCTTTCACAGCTTTCAACCATCATCGAAAACTGCCAAAAGGAAGATTATGATAAGTCTTTGCCAGAACTAAGCGGCTCAACATTTGGTCAGCATGTGCGCCATACGTTGGAGTTTTTCATTTGTTTGTTTGATGCCAAAAACGATGGGTCTGTTAACTACGATAATAGAAAGCATGATAAATTGATAGAGACAGATAAGAAGCTTTCACAAAGTCTAATCCAGTCTATCATGACTTTTCTAGATGAGAACACCGAAGATTTTGCAATCTCTTTTGAAGCCAACTATTCATTAAAGGAAGGTGAAATAAACGCCATGCAAAGCAGTTTCTTTAGAGAGCTTTCTTACAACATTGAGCACGCTATTCACCACATGGCACTGTTGAAAGTGGCGGTAAATCAAACGCTTGATTATATTCAGCTTCCTGAAAACTTTGGAGTGGCAAGCTCTACAGTTCGATATCAGGTGAGTACCAATGCCTAAGATTTCTAAATTTCAGATTTTTTGGACCAAACTCACACAATGGGAGTATTGGCCATTTTCTATTTTTTATTTTCCTGTGTTTCCCTATTATGCTTGGCTTTCGCTAAAGTGCAGATCCCTTTTCTTCTTCACAGCTTCAAACCCCAGCATTGATTTTGGCGGAATGATGGGAGAAAAGAAGTCGGAAATATTTGATCAAATCCCCAAAGAATACCTACCTACCACCATCTTGATTGAAAAAGGAGATCACGAAAAAGCGATTCAGACAGCCTCTGAAATTGGCTATCCCATCATTGCTAAACCTGATATAGGGGAGCGGGGTGTTTGGGTAAAAAAACTCAATGATGAAAAGGAACTGAAAGACTATGCGGATTCGTGTCCTGTGCATTTCCTTTTGCAAGAGTTGGTTGATTTTCCGATCGAATTAGGTGTTTTTTATATCAAGTATCCCAACCAAAAAGGTCGAGTGACTTCCATCGTAAGAAAGGAATTTCTTTCAGTAATGGGCAATGGTGTTTCCAAAGTCAATGAATTGCTGAAAGGCAACCAGCGGGCATTATTAACAGCCGATTTAGAGAGCGATTATTTAAAACAGGTTGGCGGAATCATTCCCGAAAAGGGAGAAAAAATTCTCATAGAGCCAATTGGCAATCATTGTAAAGGAACCAAATTTCTCGATGACAATCATGAAATTGATGAGGCGCTAAAT
>CAYGTD010000106.1:0-11520 GCA_964352725.1 uncultured Roseivirgaceae bacterium | reverse complement strand
GTATATAGATATTTATGATCTAAAAAATGATGATAAAGAGGTTATTTCATATCAGAAGGAATATATCAACTTGAGAGATTCTCTGTTTCGAGATGTAGTATTAAGGAATTTATCATTAGTCCCAGTCAAATTAAAAGAAGAGGAGGACAGAATCAGATTGTCAAATCAGCAATCAGAGTTGAGGAGTAAAGAGTTAATGAATACACTATTTACTGTCATCATTATTGTTATTTCGCCACTTATTGTTTTTTTGATAATTCTTCTGAGAAAAATCAATCTAAAAAATAATGAGTTAAAGAGGAATAATACTGAATTGCAAGAAACGCAAAGTCTTTTAGTACGCTCAGAAAAAATGGCTTCTTTAGGAATTCTGGCTGCAGGAGTAGGTCATGAGATCAATAATCCACTCAATTTCATTAAAAATGGAATTGCAGTTTTGGGAATCAAAATGGAAGAGAAGTACGAAGGGTCGGCAGAAGAACTTAAACAATACTTCTCTATTATCAATGAAGGGATTGATCGCACTTCAAGTATCGTGAAAAGCCTGAGTCATTTTAGTAGAGTAGGCATAAACATGGATGAAAAATGTAACATCCATGATATTATTGAAAACTGCCTTGTAATTTTAAATGTGAAAATAAAAGGACGTATCAATATCGAACGAAACTTCACATCTGATTCAGTTGACCTTATTGGCAATGAAGGGAAGCTTTACCAGGTGTTTATGAATATTATTTCAAATGCCGAACAGGCCATTGAGGATAAGGGGATTATCAGTATCGCTACTCAACGAAATCTAGATTCAATTAAGGTAACTATTATTGATAATGGGTCAGGAATAGAAGAGGAAAATTTATTAAAAATAAATGATCCATTCTATACTACTAAGGATCCAGGGAAGGGAACGGGACTAGGTCTTTTTATTACTCACTCAATCATTGAAGAACATGGTGGAGAGGTGATGGTTACCTCAGATATCAAAAAGGGAAGTAAATTCGTTGTTACACTGCCAATTTCTAAGTCTAGATGAGTCAACAAAAAAATATTACGATTCTTTATGTGGATGACGAAGAAACAAATTTGTTTCTACTCAGAGTCACTTTCGAGTCAAAATACAAGGTGCTAACTGCCAACTCTGGGGAAGAAGGACTGAAACAGCTAGAGGAAAACAAAGACGATATCATTGTGGTAATTAGTGATATGAGCATGCCAGGCATGAATGGTGTGGAGTTTATAAACCTTGCCAAAGAGAAACATGAAAAGATTTCTTATTTCATCTTAACAGGATATGACTACAATGATCAAATAGATGAGGCTTTGAAATCGAATGTGATTCAGAAGTTTTTCACCAAACCTTTTGATGCAGCTCAAATTGAAGATGCTGTTGAGGAGGCATTCTTTAATCTAAATAATCAGTAGAAATACTGTTTTTCTTTATTCAGTGTTAAAAATTATAAAGGCTAGGACTCTTATTAAACTAATAATTAGCCTAAATTCTTAATCTTGATAGCAATGAAAAATTTTTACGTTTTCTTTTTTCTATTATTAGGCCTCAATGTTTTTTCGCAAGATGATTCAGACATAGTAGAGGTCATTGACAACCTCAGATATAGATGGGATGCCTCTGCTATCAACCTAAAAACCTATCAGGGGATACAGGAATTCTGTTTAAATAGCCAGTATCAAATGGAGACAAATGATCTTCTTGATGCAATTCATCACTGGGATACTACGCTATATTTTGTTGTTCAGGAAAAGTTTGATGCGAGTGAGGATTTGGAAGCGGCAGCTACTTTGGATGACATAATGAAGTTGGAAACCGAATATTCAACAGTGAACTTTAAGAAATATATAACAGATGAATGTGGTATGCTGAAAGTGATCAATGATTCATTTGAAGAAGAAACAGTAAAAAAATATGAAAAGGACATTAAGAAATTTGAGAAAGAACTTGTGAAATATATCAACAGCATTACCTACCGAATTGATATCATTGATGAGCATATTCATCATTTGGATTTTGAGTAATGAATGAAGAATTACATTGCTTGTAAAAGCGATGAAATTTTCCGAAATGCAAATATTTTTTCTGCAATAGTTGTAGCTAAATGACTTTATAGTTGAACTATTTCAAATTCTCTTTAAAGAACTCAATCGTCCTATTCCATGCTAGCTTAGCTGCCTCTTCATCAAATCTTGCTGTAGTATCATTATGAAAACCGTGATTGGCATTTGGATAAATATGAGCCGTATACGCTTTATCATTAGCTTTTAGGGCTTTTTCATAGTCAGGCCATCCAGCATTTACTCGAGTATCCAGCTCTCCGTAGTGAAGTAGGAGTGGAGACTGAATGTTCGGAACCATTTCAGCGTCGGGTTGTCCTCCGTAAAATGGAACTGCTGCTTTCAAATCAGGCACTTTTACGGCCATCATATTGGATATCCAGCCACCAAAACAAAAACCCACAACTCCCACATTACCTGAGCATTCTTTATGATTTTTTAAATATTCATGAGCTGCTATAAAGTCTTCAAGCATTTCATTTCTATCGCGTTTACGCTGCATTGTTCTGCCATCGTCATCGTTTCCTGGATAGCCACCAAGCGGTGAGAGTGCATCTGGAGAGATGGAAATAAATCCAGCAAGAGCTGCTCGCCTCCCTACATCTGCTATGTATGGGTTAAGTCCCCTGTTTTCATGAACAACTACAATTCCTGGAAGTTTTCCTTTGACTTTTTTAGGTCTAGAAAGTTGTGCTTTAATGAGGCCACCTCCTTTTTCAGAAGAATACTCGATCGTCTCAGTATTTAGCTTTGGATCGTTCTGGGCTACCTGAATAGCATCATAATTAGGCATGATCGAACTCATGAGCGTTGTAAGAGTCAATCCACCAACCGCATATATCGATAGCTTTTCTATAAACTCCCTTCGCTCCATGCGATTGTGAGCATAGTCATCATATAAACTGAAAACTTGGGGATTGATATCTTTTTTGTCGAGCTTCTTCATGGGATCAAATGTTTTATCTAACTAAAGGTAATAATTTGACCCCAAAGAAAATTTTAAAAACCCTTAATCAAACCTTTTTTGATAATTTTTTGTAGCCAATGCTGAGTTTGAAAGTCCAAATTGCTCTTTCACTTCATCATAATTTGAATAATCAATTCTACCTTCGAATTGTCCTGGCACCACAACCACTCTGGCAATCCAATTATCTGTTAGGTCAGCACCAAGTCCATCTAAATTGACAGTGCCATCTAAAAAAACAGTAGCATCAAACTTGGTGAAATCATAGTTATAATGAAGGATGCCATCGGTGAAGAAAAGCGATTGAGGAAGCGCTCTCCATATTTCTGTATCGTTATCTGTTATTTCCCATAAGAAATAGACCAGCATAACATCCGAGTCTAGCATATTAAAGGTACTTGGCAATTCTAATAGTGCAGAATATTCAGGTGCAGTAAAGCTTAAATCATATTCGAATACAAATGCTTCCTCTCCATTCAGTCCATCTAGTCCGTCAAAGCCATCTCTTCCCGGAGGACCAGGGATTGGTGTCTCGCATCCAATTAATAACATTCCACATAGTAAAAGGAGTGTATATAGCTTTTTCATAATCATTCAATTTTGAGTAAAACATTAACCTTGGAATAGACTATAAGAAAAAAGAGTGCCAGAATTCTTAGAGGTTTTGATATACGTTATATTTTCCTCAAAATGCTTCCTATTGAAAGGCAAGAAACCTCTGCTCACAAAAAATGTATTTTTAAGAATTTTTTAGTAAAAAATGCAATCAATCCTAAGAGAAACATAAATCCGATCAGGAATGGTGCGAATATGCTGATGTTTTTAGTTGAGTATTCCACACTTAAGAAAATCCAATGAGTAGGGAGTATGCTAAAAGCATATGTAATATTTTCAGGAACAAAGAATGCAGCGATTGGAAGTATTACTAACATATTAAATGCCTTAATATATACCATGCCTTGCATCCTGTTTTTTGCAAATGAATTGATGGCAAACACATAGGCTGGAACAACCATTGCTGCAAGAAATGATATAAGTAATACATCACTTAAGCTAATGTCATAGAAAGGTTGAATGATGAAAAGTAGAATATTTAGTAGCACAGTGAATAAGAAAGGAAGAAGCATCCTTGAAAGAATGAATTGTGTCTTAGTAATTGGAACCACACCGTAGACTTTTGATACATTGGTCTCTTTTTCGTCAATCAAAACCATTGTGCATATAAAGCAGAACATTTGGGTATTTTCAATAACTCCGATAGCAATGAATAAAGGTAGAAATGGAATGAGAAATTCATATTCGTTGATCAATGACGGGAGAGCCCATACAATCAATGCAAAAAGTATAACAGGAAGCAAAAGAAAAATTCGGAAGAATTTATCTCTGAAAATGATTTTGAAATCGGTGAGTGCTAAGTGAATAATGAGCCTCATTTGTGAATGATATTTTTCGGGAAAAGTCTATTTGCGAATGCGTAGAAGCCAAATGTCCAGATTACTGTGATTAGCACAGAGTACCATGGGAAAGAATTCATACTATCTAAGGAAGAATTAATAAGGTCAAGACTTCCTTGCACAGGAAAGAAGTATTTCCAAAAGCCCAGATGAATCACTCTCAAATAATTTAAAAGAGATATACCAGTAAAAAGAAAAAAAACGGGAATAGATCGTAGTGAAAAACTTAAAAATTCATCAGAAAAGGTGAGTGTTATAAGTCCTAATAATGCTGCTTGAGTGCAAATAATCATTGAGCCAATTGAATAGCTAATTATGTCAAAGTTCATGCCTTTTACAGATATAGCTAGACCTAAGGAGCATACTACACCAACCATAGAAATCGAAATCACTTTGGTTAAAATCAAAGAATGAATATTAATTGGAATGACAAACCAAACGTTTAGCACTCCTTGCTTTATTTCGGTGTAGATAGCTAATGCAATAAAAAAATAGCCAATAACAGAGGGGTCATTTAGTACCAATGCAATTAATACTTGATCGACGTGCTCTATATCTTTTAGAAAGTACAAGACCAGTCCGTAAACAACTGTTACTGAGAAGCTGATAGTAATGATGTTATTTTTGTGAAGCAAAATTATCTGCCACTTAATGTTTTTCATGAAGGCTTTCATACGCTAAGTGTTTTGCCTGTAATGTGAATAAACACCTCTTCAAGGGTGGCCTCAAGTGTATGAATGCGTTTTAGTTCTCCTTCTTTTATGAAAGCCAGAAATGCCTCATTGTTTCCAAGTTTGTCCAATAGAAATTCCTTTTTATCTCCATTTTTTAACTCCACATTCACCGCTTCTTTTCCATGCTTATCTTTCAGGTTTTGAGGAGTGTCAGTTGCCACAAGCTCACCATCTACAATAAAAGATACTTTATCGCATAATTGATCAGCGACTTCCATATTATGAGTGGTTAGAAAAATAGTTTTTCCATCAGCCTTTAGATTTTGAATAAGCTGCTTGATTTTATGTGCATTTACAGGGTCTAGTCCAGCTGTTGGTTCATCGAAAAATAAAATATCAGGATTATGTTGAATCGCGCGAAGAAAGTTGAGCCTGATTTTCATTCCTTTCGAATAGGTCTCTACAGGTTTATTCATCACATCGAGTAAATCAACCATTTCAAAAAGTGACGATAGACTTGAATTTTTTTCTTTATAAAAAGAAGCAAACAGATTTAGATTTTCCTTTCCTGTGAGCTTCAAATAATGATTTGGCATTTCGAATCCCACTCCAATCTTTTGAAAATATGATCGATCCCAATCTTTCAAATTTTTTCCTTTGATGAAAACCGAACCAGAATATCCTTGCAATATTTTATAAAGGATTTTTTGTGTAGTGCTTTTCCCAGCACCTGAAGGTCCTAAAAAGCCAAAAATTTCTCCTTTTTGAATCTCAAAGTTCAATTTTTCTATAGTGATCTGTTCACTTTTTGGATAACTAAACTGTAGATTCTCTATTTGGATCATTATAAGACTGTTTTATACATTGAGGTCGCACAAAGAATCAAAAGGTTCCTATCAAAATTTTAAATCAGTGGAGTGATGACCAGAATAACATTTAGCTCATATCATAAGTCGAGACATAAAAGGGGCTGGTATGAAGCGTTCGTTCATCTTTTACTTCAATACCATAAGTTCTGGTAAATAGCAATCCTGGAGACGGAGTAATAATTTTATCTAGGATTCCTAGTTTTCCTTTGGTCTTAAGTAGATGATGAAGAGGCGATTGATTGTCAACTCCAATCATTGCTTTGGTTACATTTAATTTTGCGCATAGAGTTTCTAGAAAGTCAGGAAGTATATATTCATGATTTGGCTTTATGTATAGCTGCTCTATACCTATGAAATCTATTTTATCTTTTTGAAAGATTCGATTCAAGATGGGTATTCTTGGAAGTATTTTTCTAAATAGCCTGCCATCAATACTTGGCATTTCATAGATATGCCAGGTATTGGATTCTAGCTGCACACCACATAATATTTCTCCATTTACTAAATGAATATAGTAGTTCTCCCCAATATATTTCAAAGCAGGAACTAGATTGTAGTCTTTGTAATAGTCACCTAGGTGTTTCTTTATTTGTGGCTTTTCTGAATCTGGCAACTTAATAATCTCAAGTTTTTCTTGGGGATAGAATCGCGAGAAAAGTAGTGTAACAAGCTCACGAGATGGCTCAAAGCCCATTGACTTTACCATATTTAGTGAATGCTCATTTGAGGATTCTACAAAAGCATAGATTATTAATTTTTCATCGATAGATTCGATACAAAGCTGCTTTGGTTCATCAAAGAATTCTTTAATCATTCTATGAAGTACACCATTTTTCTTAGAACTTGACTTAGCTCTCTTACCATCAGAACGAAAGAGCATCTTCATTGAAAAATAGCGGACATATAGTCCTGAAACAGATTGCTTTCCTACATTTAACGTATGTCCAACAAGTGCTACTATGCCGGTTGTATTATTATTTCGTTGAATTTCTAGAAAAGAAGTGCGCTCAAGAGACTGAATTTTTTCCATACTCTTTACGTGAGCATACCGCATTTTACCCGGTGTGCCATATATGGTTGAGTCTGCCATTTGTTGAAATGCCTCTGAGGCTACAGAGCTTTTGAAGAGTTTTATTCCTGGATAAGAATTGGATAAAGGAATTTCAGTAGAAGACATCATGTCCAAAGGTAGGACTCTGATTGAATACGCAAAACCAATTTTTGAAACGTATCTTTATTTTATATCTTAAACTTGTTCAAAATAGTTTTTCGTAAAATAAGTTTTTGCAATGATGTCTTCAAGCAGTAGTATCGAAAATAATTCATGGCCTATGCCAAAGTTCAGATTTGAAGTTAATTGGGAAACCATTCCGCAAAATATTGTTTTTCAGGAGGTCTCAGGTCTAGAAACGGAAACTCAACCGATTGAATACAGGCATGGAGACAAGAAGGAATTCAGCACGATAAAAATGCCTGAAATTGAAAAAATTAGGAATGTTACTCTGAAAAGAGGACTTTTTGTGAAAGACGATTCATTTTGGACTTGGTATAATCAGATAAAGATGAATACCATAAAAAGACAAACTGTGACAATTAAATTATTGGATGAAAATGGCACGCCAACTATGACTTGGTCCCTGCAAAATGCATGGCCTACAAAAATCACAGGAACAGATCTCAAATCTAATGGAAATGAAGTAGCAATTGATACCATTGAAATTGCTCACGAAGGATTAACAATCTCTAATAATTAGTCACTTTTTCAACTGCCTCACCTTTCTAAATTGCTGATCCCTCATTCGATAAGCGTTTATTGCTGTTTTTCCGAGCTTGTTGGTGAGCTTGTGATTAACCAAAGCACCTACGATTGCCCCAATTCCTGGAATCAACTGGAGTAGTTTTGCTAAATCTATATAATCACGATATTCTAGCTGGAATGTACGCCAGTCTAGATCATTAAATTTCATAGGTAATTCCTCCGTTGTGGCTTCCCAGTTTTCCATTTTCTCAAAAATGTCGTTGCGATGTTTTTGACTTGAGAAGGTAAGTTGGAAGATGTACAGAATATAAACGCGTTCTTTAAAATCCTTGGTGTCGTATCCATAGCGTGAAGCAATCTCAAACAGCATTTTCATTTTGAGAGTGAGCCATAATGGAAAATCTGCCAGACTTAGCAAGAATCCACCAAATCCAGTGGCTGCTCCTTCTACTGCAGCAGAGGAGGAGTAAAAGTTGATACGCTCTTTTACTTTAGACTCTATCTCCTCTAATGACTTTGTTTCAAGTCGTGTGCGTGTTGTAAATCCCGAACCAAAGATCACTGCTTTAGTCATCTCTTTGATAGCTTTTGTGATGGCTTTATGGATTTTTTCTGGTATTATTTTGTTGATTTTCTGTTGAACTTTTTTTGTGGTTCTGTCCCAAAATGAGGGTGATTTACGCATCTTAAATTTCCAATCTTCAAGTTCGTTTGATACCAGTTGGTAATAGATAGAGTTCATTTTATTTGAAGTGCTCATCCAATTTTAACATTTAATAAGTAGAACAAATTCCGGATCAATAATGCATTTGAAATTCAACCTTCAACCTTTCACTTTGTGAAACAATAACCCTTAAATGTTATATACAAGAAAAAAATTAAAAAATAAGACTGAATTGTATTTTGAGATTCAGATCAATTCGAATGATGAAATATAATCCTTAACTAATTGATAATCAGATATTTTATTGATTTTAATTAGATGTCTTAATTCATTATATATAAAACTATATTTATGTATTTGATAATAATATTAAATATTTATTAATGAATTGATGCGTCTACTTTTGTAATGTCAAATATTTGATTTAACACCATTTCCAATTTCAACTTTAAATATTAGTGATGAAAAATTTAAGATATATTTTAATGGCAACTATCGCGCTAGTAGCTTTTGGGGCAAAAATCGGTCAGTATTTATCAGCCATTCAAGAGGCATCTAATATTAATGATTGGATTACCACTGGATTCGTTTACGGCTCCACCACAGGTTTGGTAGGATCTACCGTAATTATTGCAGCCTATGCACTTATAAAACAAGGTGAAGAGTCATCACAATTTTCTGGTGATACATCTTTTACTTAACAGCAAATGAACGTGCGATTAAGATTTACTAAATTCTAAAAAGTCTATAAATGAACCCTTCTATTTTAACATTAATTCCGTTAATTGCTCCAATCGCATTGTTATTGTATTCCCTCTTCGCAATAACAAATAGATCAGATCATAAGCTACTTATTTTGAAGGGCGAGTTTATAGGCTTAATTGTGGTTATAACTTCCGCCCTTAGTATTGGAATAGTGATTCAAAATTCAGTCACTGAGTCAATATTACTTGGATGGGAAGGATTAGGTTTTTCAATCCGCTTGGATGCACTTAGTGTAATCATGTTGACCATGATTTCAATTCTAGGTTTCGTTATTCTAAAGTTTAGTAATAACTACCTAGATGGAGATGAAAGAAAGAATATCTTTTTTGGACGTCTAGCAATTACAATTGCTTCGGTGGAGCTTTTGGTTCTTTCTGGTAATCTTTTTCAAATTCTCATTTTCTGGATAATTACTAGCGTTTGTTTGCACTATTTGCTTGTGTTCTACCGTCATCGTCCGCAAGCCATAGCGGCAGCCCGCAAGAAATTTGTGGTAGCTCGATTAGGAGACATCAGCTTAATGGGTGCATTCGCATTAATATATGTGCATTTCGGTTCTGGGAACTTAAGTACTATTTTCTCTTCTATTGAAAGTGGTATTGAGTTAAATAGTATACTCACTTTAGCCACTATTTTATTGGTTATTTCAGCGATGTTTAAATCGGCACAATTCCCTACACATGGCTGGCTCATAGAAGTGGTAGAGACACCAACACCAGTTTCAGCATTACTCCATGCAGGATTATTGAATGCAGGACCTTTTCTAATGATTCGTCTGAGTCAACTCATGATCGAATCTACTTCTGCTTCAGCCATGTTATTGATCATAGGAGGCTTTACCGCATTATTTGCCTCAGTAGTTTACTTAACCCAGCCATCAATTAAAGTGTCACTCGGTTATTCAAGTATTGCTCACATGGGATTTTCACTCATGATTTGTGGTTTAGGAGTATACTCAGCGGCATTTCTTCACGTGGTAGCTCACTCATTTTACAAAGCGCATGCATTCCTTTCCTCAGGTAGCGTCGTAGACGGAATGAAAATCAAGAAAATTATTCAATCGAAAAGAAGCGGAAATCCTATTCTTATTATTTTAAGTATTGCCGTTTCACTCTCCATTTTCTTAGCTTGCTGTGGCATCTGGGGTATCCAAATTACAGAAGAGTTCAGCCTAGTATTCATTGGTTCAATTATCGTAATGGGATTAAGTCAATTGTTAGTGCAAACAATGGATTCTAACGGAAGTATGAAAGCTATCTTTCAGTCAATAATACTTATATCTATAGTTACTTTTTCATTTTTATTTTTTGAAAGTATATCAAGATCCCTACTCAACTCTGAGATCCCAGCATTACATGAGTCAAATGAATATATTCAAAAAATAGCACTTGTATTGCTTGCGTGCTTTGCTCTTGTTGTAATGATACAAATAATGTCTCCAGGATCTAAGAGTAAAAATTTGGGCTATAGCCTAGGAGTTCATCTAAGAAATGGATTTTATGTAAATGTTCTGTTTGATAGAATTATTGGATCATTGAAACATGAAAAATTCAAGTGGGTAAACTTGACGGTAAAAGAAGAGGTCAATCAAGCGCTTACAAAACCAGTCCATCAATCATCTAGATCAAAAGATTCTGACATACTTATTCATAATTAATCTATACCATAATCATGCAGGTTTCACAATCCCCAATCGTACGATCACAAGTCGGTGAGCTTCTCAAAAAAGGATCACGATTTATCGCACCGCTTTGGTCTTTAGAAAATTTCGTAGCGGTAAATGCTTACATGGGAATGGCAGATATGCCTTTTGCAGAAGCGATGGACTTTCTAGACAAGACAAGCAAAACCAAAGGGACTCTTCCTGTATCGTTTTATGTGGATGCGATTAAAGAAGGAAAGCTGACTAAAGAAGACATTTCTCAATCTTTAAAAGGAAATCGATTTGGAATAGCTAGTGATGTAGATAATTTTTTAGTAAATCTTTATAAAGAAAAAGAAAACTCATCTCTAGGAGTAAAAACGCTTTCAGATGTAGCCAATGAAATTCAAGGGAAGAAATGGAGTAGGTTCATGGTAGATCGCATTTCTTCTTGGGCGTCCGCTTACTTTGATAATAAGCAGGCAGTCTGGGATACTGCAAAAAATAGTGATTCTCTTTTTGCAGCTTGGAAAAGAGAGGCAGAGATAGATTATGCACCTGAGGTAATGGGATTGAAAGGGTTTAGAAAATATGTTGCCTCACTTCCTGGTAATTATCTAGATGCAGCTGCAATGGCTCTTGATACGCTAGAAATTCCAAAGGAA
>CAYGTD010000105.1:2976-11530 GCA_964352725.1 uncultured Roseivirgaceae bacterium | reverse complement strand
GAAGTAGAATGCAAAATCGAGATGTATATTTCATGTTAATTTTTTATACTGCTTTAGCAATGAAATGTAGCTAAAATATTTATTCTGGACTTACTTAGTTTCCCTACATCCCTTGCAAATCCAACTCTTCTACATCTTCCATGGGAACCTGACATTTCATTTTTTTCTGAATTACCTTGAAATGATGCTGGTCTTCTTCTGTGACAAAAGTCAATGCATCACCAGGATTTTCTGCTCGACCCGTTCTGCCGATTCGATGAACAAAGTCTTTGGGAGAGCGAGGTAATTCATAATTGATCACATGTGGTAAAAATTCAATATCAATTCCTCTGGAAAGTAAATCAGTTGCGACTAAAACTCGGAGTTTTCCTGATTTGAAACTAGCTAAGCTGTCTCTTCTGTTTCCTTGACTTTTTTTGCTGTGGATGGCCTTTGCATTTATCTTATTTCGCTGCAGTTTCTCAGCAACCAAATCGGCTTGATATACAGAAGAAGTAAAGACTAAGACTTGTTGCCAATTGTTTTTTTGAATTAAATAACGAAGAAGAGGACCTTTTTTCTCTGGTTGTACCGAGTAGGCCCGTTGCTTTATGAGAGGAATAGTATCCGCTTCAGCAGTGATTTTGATAATGGTAGGGTCTTTTAATAGTACGTTCTCTACCTTCTGAACATCTGGACTTAAAGTAGCTGAAAACAAGAGGTTTTGTCGCTTCTTTGGTAAGAGTCCAAAAATAAGGTCCATCTCTTTCTTAAACCCCAGATTGAGCATCTTGTCTGCTTCATCCAAGACTAGCGTACTGATTTCAGCAAAATGAACAGCATTGGACTCTACCAACTCTAGCAATCTGCCCGGGGTAGCCACCAGTACATTAACATTTTGCATTGATTTCATTTGTGGATTAATGGAGGCCCCACCGAAGACGGCAAAGGATTTGAATGGAAAAGGTAATGCTTTGCCAAACAATCGAAATACTTCTTCTACCTGTATGGCTAACTCTCGGGTGGGAACCAAAACCAATACATTGATATGCCTATTCTTTGTCTTGGTGATCCCCTTCAAATTCGTCAAGATAGGAAGCACATATGCAGCAGTTTTGCCTGAGCCTGTTGGAGCAATTCCTAACACATCCTTTTGCTGTAAAATAGGAGGAATAACCTGCTCTTGAATAGGATAGGGCTTTTGGTACCCTTGTTCTGTAATGGCGGTTACCAAAAAAGTTGAAAGTCCTAACGATTTAAATGGCATGGAATGTTTGTTTTGAGGACGAGGAAAAGGCGATTGAATTTCAATAAATGCAAACGTAGCGCTTTCCTATTGCATTGTTTGAATCATCATTTCGTGATTTCAAACAATGATGCGACAGATTACTTTGTCTTTTCTAAAGATGCTTCCGGATTCCCTTGAAAAACCGTTCGCCTAGGATAGGGTATTTCTATTCCAGCTTGATCAAGTGCTTTTTTCACTGCTTCCAATTGCTCCCAGTATAATGGCCAATACTCTGCAGATTCTACCCATGAACGAGCTATTACTTTGACTTCATACTCTCCTATTTCATCCATGTAAACATCAATATCTAGTGATTTAACCACCTTAGGATGTTGACTCATGGCCTTCACAATGATGCTTCTAAGCTCATCAAAATCTTCATCATAGTTAAATTTTAGTTTTAGATCTATTCGTCTATGTTTCTCCATTGTACGATTGTCGACATCACTGTTGGACACATTGCCATTAGGCATGGTGATGATGCGCCCATCAAAGGTTTTAATTCTAGTATACAGGATATCTAATTTTACTACATGTCCCAGTTTATCGTTCACTTGAATAAGATCACCTACCTTGAAAGGTTTAAAAGTGAGAATCAATCAACCACCTGCAAAGTTGGACAAGCTACCTTGTAGGGCTAAACCAACGGCAATTCCAGCAGCTCCAAAAACAGCAAGAAAAGAGGTAGACTTGATGCCAATTACACTTCCAACGACAAAAATGAGTAAGCCGTAAAGAGTGAACTTGGTAAGGCTTTCAATGAACGTTCTTAATTATAGCTCAACCTTTGATTTTGATAATATCGCTCTTAAAATTCGCCTGAGTATATTGATAACCACAATGCCAATAAGAAAAGCAATGATGGCATAGATCAATTTTGGACCTGAGTATAGAATGAAGTCCGTCAACTCGGTTTTGACCTTTAGTAAAATTTCTTCATTCATGTTTTACTCAAATTAAGCCTTCAAAAAAGACATGGCTTTTTCTACCATTTTCTTTGAGCCAATATAAAATGGAGTTCTTTGGTGAAACTCAGTTGGTTGAATTTCTAATATTCTTTGACTGCCATTTGTAGCAATACTTCCTGATTGCTCTGCAATAAACGCAAGTGCATTGCATTCATATAGCAGTCTCAGTTTTCCATTCACGTCTTTCTTTGTGTTTGGATAAAGGTAGATTCCTCCCTTCATCATATTTCTATGAAAATCTGCTACCAATGAACCAATGTATCGAGCGCTAATTTCTTTTTTCTTACAGTCATCAATGTAGTCACGCACCCAGCTATCAAAGTTGTAAAAGTTACCTTCATTGATGGAGAAGATCTTACCATCCGTTGGGCATTTCATGTTGCTATGAGACAAGACAAATTCACCCAAACTTGGCTCCAGTGTAAATCCATTTACGCCTCTTCCAGTGGTATACACCATCATCGTGGACGAACCATATAGAATGTACCCAGCAGCTACCTGCTCCGTTCCTTTTTGAAGCACGTCTTCATCTTGTACAGGACCTCCAACTGGAGAAATTCGTTTGTATATAGAAAAGATGGTTCCGATGGAAACATTCACATCAATGTTAGACGATCCATCTAAAGGATCAATGGCAACTACATATCTGCAGTTAGGGTTTAAGTGAATGATTTCGTCCACCTCTTCAGAAACAACCGCACAGGTCATTCCTCCATTCTTCAATGCCCGTGTAAATCGAATGTCCGCAACTACATCTAGCTTTTGCTGATCCTCCCCCTGCACATTTTTCTCGCCATATTGACCAGTGATATCCAGTAATCCAGACTTGTTTACTTCCTTGTTAATAATCTTACCAGCAAGGGCTATATCTCTAAGTAGTTGTGAGAGCTCACCAGTTGCGGAAGAAAACTCGTCTTCCTTTTGCTTAATAAAGCGGTCTAATGTTGTGCCAATGGGTAGCCCAAGCTTACTTTTGTTCATGAGTAATGTTTAACTAGGAGTGGGGTTTTGTTTCGTACCGCAAAAATAACTCATTCGACAATTTAAAACGATTGCATAATGCAGATTTTCAAATTTGGAGGGGCTTCAGTCAAAGATGCCAGTGGGGTTAGAAACTTAGCACAGATTGTTTCTGATTTTGATTCGAAGGAATTAGTAATAGTAGTATCTGCCATGGGCAAGACAACCAATAAATTGGAAGAGCTTGTTAAGCTATCTAATAAAGGGAAAAAGTATGATGAGTTATTTACTGAATTGAAGGAGTTTCATCAAGCCATCTCTACGGAATTACTAGGAGAGTTGCCTTCAAGATACCTCGAGTTTGAAAAATCCTTATATGATTGCCTAGCCAAGGCAAAAGAGTATGAAGCGATGCTCGCTTATGATATGATTGTGCCCCACGGTGAATTAATGTCAACTTCCATTATTCAAGCTTATCTAGCTAAAACATTCGACACTGCTTGGGTTGATGCAAGAACACTGATACGTACGGATCAATACTTTACAGAAGCCAATGTAGACTGGGTGGTAACAGAAAGGCAAGTGTTCAATCTATTAAAACCAGTCGCTGATCAATCCATTGTGGTGACACAAGGGTTTATTGGTTCGGATGTGGAGGGTAATTCTACTACACTAGGTCGAGAAGGATCTGATTATACGGGTGCTATTTTAGCGCATTGCTTGAATGCTGCCAATTTCACTGTTTGGAAGGATGTACCAGGCATTCTAAATGCTGATCCACGCATATTGGATCAGACGGAGCAGTTTGATCATCTAAGTTATCGTGAGGTAACGGAGATGACCTACTACGGAGCACAAATCATTCACCCGAAAACATTGAAGCCTTTAGCTCAAAAGAACATTCCATTGATTGTTCGTTCCTTTGAGGATCGTTCGCTTCAAGGAACTACTATTTCCTCTGAAAATTCATTAAAACGAATGCCGTGCTTTGTTTTTAAAGGCAATCAAATGCTGATTACCGCTCAGGTAAAGGATCATAGTTTCATGGAGGAAAAGAAACTAGGGCTAATACTGAATGTATTGGATTTGCTGAATATTAAGATAAATTTGATGCAGAACTCCGCACTTACTTTCTCTTTTTGTATTGACAATAAAGAGTTCAAAGCAAAGCGTATAAAAGAACTGCTAAATCGAGATTTTCTTCTTGCCTTTGAAACTGATTTGAATTTAGCGACCATCAAAAATTACACTCCAGATTCCTTCAATAAGCTACCATGGAATAGGTCAGTGATCATGGAACAAAAGACGATGGACAACTATCAGGTGCTGTATAGAAGCTAGGTTGATCTTGTAAAACCTCAGAGTATATGAATAAGAAGGTAAAATCAGTTTGTAGCTTTTAAGGAGTACAACTTCATACCTTACGGACACTAATCGAATCCAAAACTTCATTTCTGAAAAATATTTTCAATCAAAAAACTCTTTTTTTGAGGAATTGAGGCTTTTCCAAAATTATTTTCTCTGCTCGACTCTAAACTCGCAACTACTTGTATTAAGTAGCGTATTAGAGTCAATTTTAAACAACAATGACAACTAAATTATTTCCGATTGTACTTCTTGTGTTGCTTTCAGCTTGTAACACGAAGACAAAAAAAGAAAACGAAACCTTAAAGGCGCAGACTTTAGTACTGCAGCAGGAAAACGATGCATTCAAGTCTAAAAACAAGAACCTGAATTCGACTATCGAGTCTTATAAAAAGACGCTCAATGAGATTGATGAAAACTTAAGATCAATTGATAAAAACGCTACCATGGTAGGTAATATCAATTCCGAGAAATCAAGCGATGAGGATGTGAAAAAAGACATCATGGCAAGAATTACTTCAATCAAAGCACTCATAGACAACTCGAAATTGAAAGTATTGGCTTTGGACAAAAGCTTAAACGAACTGAGAAAGAAGTACGGTGCGCAAAGTGAAGAAGTGCTTCAATTGAGCAAAGAGATCAAAGAGCAAACCAAAGTGATTATCGAAAAAGAAATTGAATTCAAATTGCTAGTGGCAGAGCATGAAACCGATATGGATGAGCTTCAAGCTTCTTACGATCAGCAAGTTTTGTTGACTCAGCAGCTTTCCGAAATCATAAACAGAGCTTTCTATGTGTCTGGTTCTTCCAAAGAATTGAAGACGAAAGAAGTGGTAGATGTAGAAGGTGGATTTATTGGTTTGGGCAGAGTGAAGGTGTTAAACGCGAACAGTAGCGATGGATTGTTTACTCAAATCAAGAAAGATGCAACTGATACACTTTCTTTCAATGGTAAGTCAGCGAAATTAGTAACTGAGCATCCTACTGACAGTTACAAGTTGGAATCAGCAAATGCTAAAATCAATTTGATCATCTTAGACAAATCTGCTTTCTGGAAAAGCGGCAACTACTTGGTAGTGGAGACAAAATAGATTTCGTCAGGTAGTTTGTGAAAAGGCAGTCAATTGACTGCCTTTTTTATGTTTCTGCTTCTAGTTCAATACAAATTGCTGCAGCGCGACCCAAAGTTTTCCTTTTTCCTGCTGATCATTGGTTAGATCGGCCAAGGGTTTAGAGCATAGAAAGTGGCTTTTTTTGTAAGGGATAGGAGTGTAGAAGGCTTTCGCTTCAGGCACAAATACCAATGCTTTTTTAAATTGTATGGATTGATCAAAACCATTTTCAAAAATGGTGTAATCTTCGGTTGGTACTTTGCATGCGTCTATGATTTTTTGAAGCAATGCCATCTCTGCTTGATTGGTGCTGCTATGAAAAATGGCTAAAGGAATTTCCTTAGGCTCATCTTTAACCTCTTCTTTTTTTCTTTTAGGAATTTCTGGAGATTCTTGGGTTGGTTGAGGTTTCGCTCGCGCTTGTTTTTCTTCTTGCTGAGCTAAAGGTTTTGGCTCAGGTTCAGCAACCTGCGTAGGCTGTTCCACTACTTCATCTGTAGTCTCTTTAGCTATTTCTTCTTTCGCTGGTATGGATATGACTTCATCGCCACCTATTCGGTAGATTTCTTCGTTGATCAATAAGTGGAGATGTTCCTTTTCCATTACTTAATATCAAAAATTGATTTTAATTCTTTCGCATCTTCGGGTTTCATTCTCCCACCTAGAACCAACCGTAATTGTCTTCTTCTCAATGCTCCTTCATATAATTCTTTTTCCTTGTCAGTTTCTGGAATCACTTCAGGGATATCAATGGGAGAACCAGACTGATCCACAGCAACGAATGTGAAGAAGGCTTTATTAGAATGCACTTTTTTATTTGCCGGAATGTCTTCTGCAATAACTTCTAAATAGACTTCCATGGATGAATTAAAAGCTCTAGTAACAAAAGCAGAAATAGTTACTGCATTTCCAATTCTTACGGGTGCAGAGAACGAAATATTATCTACCGAGGCTGTTACTACTATTCTATTAGAATGCTTTTGTGCTGCAATAGCCGCTGCTATATCCATCCAATGCATCAGTCGTCCACCCATTAGATTGGTCAAACCATTCGTATCATTTGGAAGTACCAATTCGGTCATGGTTACAAATGAGTCTTTGCAATTTTTTGTTTTCTTCATATTTATCTAAATAAAAAATCGAATGATTGTTTAAAACCTACCCCAACCTCGAATCGTCGAACCGCTTCAAAAGGGGAGTAATGGGTATTCGATTTTTTTAAATTATATATAATTCTAAGAATTATCAGCCCAGCCGTTTGAGCCTAACAAAGGTACAAAGCTGAAATTGTTAAAAACCTTCTTCTTGATTTTGTTTTCGCTCACTTTTTCTATTAGCACCATTGCCTGCTTCACATTGTCTCCCACAGGAATAACAAGCCTCCCACCAATTTTTAGTTGCTGTATTAAGTCATCTGGGACAGATGGAGCACCAGCTGTTACGATGATGCCATCGTAGGGGGCAAAGCGCGGCATCCCTTTGGATCCGTCTCCATGATACATGTGTGGTTGATAGCCGATAGAAGGCAAGAATCTGATTGCTTGCTGAAAGAGCGGCTTTTGATATTCAATGGTATATACATCTGCGCCAAGCTCTACCAGCACACTTGCTTGATATCCCGAGCCAGTTCCAATTTCTAGAATTTTGTTACCCGGAGAAATCTCAAGTAGCTCAGATTGAAATGCCACGGTATACGGTTGGCTTATGGTTTGACCCGAAGCAATGGGGAAAGCTTTATCTTCATAGGCATGCATGTCGAAGATGCGATCAAAAAAATAATGTCTTGGAATCTTCCCTATAGCAGCTATAACAGCTTCATTTTTGATGCCTTTACTGATTATTTCTCTTACCAGCTGTTTCCTTAGTCCTTTATGCTTGTAGGTATCTTCCAATTCCCTTATTTTGAGTCCTTAAAATTAATCAGGTGTTTACAGGAATAATCGAAACAGTAGGGAAAGTAAGTGAAATAAAATCGGAAGGCTCCAATAAGCACTTTCGTATCGCTTCTTCCATATCTTCAGAGTTAAAAATTGATCAAAGCATTTCGCATAATGGAGTTTGCTTAACAGTCACAAAGTTAGGCGATGGTTTTCATTGGGTTACCGCCATTAAGGAAACGTTGGATATATCTAATCTAAATGATTTGGGAATAGGTAGAGATGTGAATCTAGAACGATGCATGAAAGCAGATGGCCGATTTGATGGCCATATTGTTCAGGGGCATGTAGATACCATAGCACAAGTAGTATCCATAAAAGATGAAAATGGCAGTTGGATTTTTACTTTTGAAATAAAAGGGGAGGGGCTGATAGTGGAAAAAGGAAGTGTATGTATTAACGGAACTAGCCTAACTTGTTTCAACGTAAATAAAAATAACTTTTCTGTGGCGATAATTCCATATACATTTGAACATACTAATTTCAATCAGCTTGCGATCGGTAATTACGTAAATATAGAATTTGACATTATCGGAAAATACATTCATCAAATCTTAAATAAAAGCTAATGGCACTCAATTGCATGGTAGTGGACGATGACGAAATGTCTCGTCTCGTTATTAAGAAATTTATAGATAAGACTGATTTTCTCACGCTCACTCACGATTTGGACAGTACCAAGGAAGCATCTGATATTTTGTTGGGAGAAAGTGCGAATGATGTTGATGTGGTTTTTCTAGACATAGAAATGCCTGAAATGACTGGGTTAGAGTTGGTAAGTAAGCTTCAAAATGCTTATAATATCATCATGGTCACTTCTAAGAAAGACTATGCTATTGAAGCATTTGAAGGAGCTGTGGCTGATTATTTGGTGAAGCCGGTAGAGTATGAGCGATTCCTAAAGGCAGTAAATAAGGTTAAAGAAAATCTTGAAAAAGAAAAACT
>CAYGTD010000105.1:0-2876 GCA_964352725.1 uncultured Roseivirgaceae bacterium | reverse complement strand
ATACTCCCAATTCACTTGAGGTGGTAAGCTCATTAAAATGGATTCCGTTCGCCCATTGGTGTCCAATCCAAACTTAGTTCCTTTATCATGAACCAAATTAAACTCTACATATCGACCTCTTCGAATTTTTTGCCACTCTTTATCTTCCTCCGACCATTCTTTTTCTCGTAAATTTTTCACTGCCTGAGTGTAAATTGGCACGAACGTTTCGCCTATTTCTTTCACAAAATTCCACCGATCTTCTTTCGTAAAAGCATCGTTTTCCTCTAATCTATCAAAGAAAATACCGCCAACTCCTCGTGTTTCTTTTCTATGAGGCACATAAAAATAATCATCCGCCCATTTTTTAAATTTCGGATAATAGTCAGAGGAATGTTTATCACAAGAACCTTTTAGTGTCTGATGAAATTCTCTGGCTTTTGTCTCAATGATTGTGTGTGGGGTAAGGTCAATACCTCCACCAAACCAAAATATTCCACTAGTCATTTCGAAGTAGCGAATATTCATATGAATAATGGGAACCCATGGATTTTGAGGGTGCAGTACAATGGATACTCCTGTGGCAAAGAAATCTGATGGTGGTAGTTTAAGCGCTTCTAAGATTTTAGCTGGAGTAGGACCAGATACGGCAGAGAAATTAACGCCACCTTTTTCAATCAAATCCCCATTTGTAATCACGCGGGATCTTCCACCACCGCCTTCATCTCTATTCCATTTATCCTCGATGAAATGGGCATTACCATCTAAGGTTTCTAGTTCGTTGCAGATGTTGTCCTGAAGTTGCTGAAACCATTCAGCAATATGATTTTTTGAAGGATTGTTCATTTAGAATGGGTATCCAATACCAATATTAATTTCTGAAATTTGACCGAAATTAGAGAAGGTTTTATCTCCAACAAATCGCTGACCTACTTTTTGAGCTGGATCAAACATTTTTAAGCCCAGATCAAGCCTGAACACTAGAAAGGAAAGATCAAACCTGAGGCCTGCACCAGCAGCAACAGCCATTTCACTCATGAAGCTATTAAATCTGAATTTTCCATCATCGCCATCTTCATCAGATTTTAATGTACCCTTCAGGAGCCATGAATTTCCAGCATCTAAAAATATTGCCCCATCGATAAAGCCAAATAAATCTCTTCTCAATTCTATGCTTGTTTCAATAAGGATTTCTCCGGGCTGTTCCCTATCATAGTTTAATATTCTATAGTCTCCTCTGATTACAATACTATCCCCACTAAATGCTCCAGGACCTAGTCTCCTTGGCTGCCAACCTCTTATACTACTGCTACCTCCAGCAAAGAAGTATTTTTCATAAGGCAGGGCGTTATTAGCGCCAAAAGTGTTCGCAATACCAATATTTATTCGGTAGGCTAGTTTCAATTTCCTGCTAAGCCTGTCAATTTTTCTTAAATCAATATTGCCTCTGATAAACTTGTAGTACTCTAAGTCTTCGCCAAGTGTGGATCTAAATATTCCGTTGAAATGTCCCCCAAATTCGGTTGATACTCTGATGAAACCACCTTTCAATCCTGCATTGTAACCTCCAATATTTTTGTTGAACTGAAATGAGCTAGTATTGACAAAAGCTGAAAGAAATGAGTTGGCATATGAATTTCCATCTTCTCTAGTCTCATCTAGGTATTGCTCAAAACTCTCCGTATTATTAGAGTTGATAAGGCTCAATCGAACAGGGGTAAGTGTATACCTTGTTTTGTCTTTTACTTGCCAAGCGTAAGAGAATGCAGTAATTATTTGTGTTCTTATATATTCACCATCTCTATTTTCATATTCAGGACCTATGGATAATTGTGTTCGAGGATTGTAGCGTCCCATCTTCTTTTTGTAGGTTTCCCCCAATGGAAATAGAAATTGAGGAAAGTCAACGGAAAGCTGACCTCCAACATTAATACTGGAGTATTGGGCATCAGATTGATCATCTCCAGCACTACCAATGTCTCTCAACCTTGCAAATGCATTAAGGTTAATTATTTCCAAAGCATTGAAAGTATTTCTATTCTTTAAATTGATATTGAAGAATGGACCTGGTGTTCCTTGTGTAGCTTCAGCGCCAGAGCCCTGAGTAGCACTTAGACCAAATTCACTAGACGTGGAGTATTTCTCAATTGGAGAAGTATATATCTTGGCTATGAACTTACCGTTTGCTGTGTCATAGTTTAAATTGACAAATTTAAAGTTATCTAAATAGGATAGTTGCCGTTGCGTTTCGATGGTGAGTTCTCGACTGTATTTGTCACCCTCTTGGAGAGGTATTCTCCATTCCAATATTTTTTTAGAATACCTATCTTCTCCAAAATTAAAAGTGATGTCTTTATACTCTTCACTAGTTCTAAAAGCATTAGGGTTATCCGCATTGGAGAAGAAAATGATTGAATCTAGCTTGAACACATGATGTTTATCCTTATTCGTTGGATTCCTGACAATCTCACGAACTATGATTGTGTCCTTGCCTAATTGAATAGAATCAAGCTGAAATGAGATATACTGTTTGGAAAAATTATAATAGCCATTATTAACAGCTGTTTCGTAGATGAAATCCCTTTCTTCTTTCAGTTTTTTTTGGGTGTAGTATTCTTTTCTGAGAGGTAATTTTTTAATTTCCTTATATATAATAGCTTGAAGAGCTGTGTCTTCAAATACATATTGAATGGAATCAATGTAAAATCTAGGACCTTTTTCTACATAATAGTTGACATCTACATATTTATCACCATTTCCTAAAATATCACTAAATCCATTTCTAATGTTCCTACCAAATCTACCAAACCCATCTAAACTGTCATACTTTGAGGTATCTATTTCAACTTGAGCATTAAAGTATCCGTCAGAATTTAAGAGCTGCTTAATACCTTGGG
>CAYGTD010000104.1:0-11568 GCA_964352725.1 uncultured Roseivirgaceae bacterium | reverse complement strand
AATCTATGACTGGAGCTAAAGAATCATTCTTAGTTGCCATTTTGAAATAAAGCGCACCTCTTAGGAAATGATCGACACTATCGGAAATATGAAACTGTGCCTGAGTAGGCACATCTCCTTCTAGCTCGGTGAAGGAAGCATACATGCCATTTGGTAGTTCAAGTATGCTCTCGTCAATGGCATACGCTCTCACATTATGCTGTGATGTGAGTTTGTATGAATCACTGAGATATTCTCTAATAATAGAGTCTGTTACGGGCTTGTAAGTGATTTGAATAGAAGCATCCATTGTAGGATAAAATAGATTGATCCAATACCTCTCCGCTATCCAGCTAGAGTCCCGAAGCAGCCTTGCATGCTTAGAGTATTCGAAAGAATAAGGAAATGAATCAGGAAGTAATTGATATTCAGAGGCAGGCAAATCAATGCGATTGAATCCCTTCGGCTTGGGGAGATAATCTGAACTACAGCTGGCAATGAGTAGTGCTAATAATAGAAGAAAAAAAAGCTTAGATACGTTGTTCATTGATTATTACTGAGGCTCATTCGAAACGTTAGGAGAGTCTGATTTGATATAAACTCTCAATTTTTTAATGCGTCGCTGATCAACAGCTACCACAGTAAATGCAAAATGCGCAAATTCTATTTTCTCTCCTGCATTCGGTAGTTTTGAGTTTATTTCTAGCAAGAGACCTCCCAAAGATTCACTTTCTCCTTTTACACTATCGAAAAGGTTAATATCTGAATCAGTGATTTTGCAGAAATCATTGAGGGAAGTTTTCCCTTCAAAGATGTAGGTTTGGCTATCAATTTTTTTGTGAGCTATCTCACTTTCATCATCAAATTCATCATTGATTTCCCCTACAATTTCCTCAATCACATCTTCCATTGTCACCAAACCAGAAGTTCCGCCGTACTCATCAATCACTACGGCAATGTGTACTTGCTTCTCTTGAAAATCCTTAAAAAGGTCATCAATTTTCTTACTCTCAGGGACAAAGAAAGCTGGACGAAGTAATGTTTGCCACTTAAAACTATCAGCCTTATCAAGGTGTGGTAGCAAATCCTTAATGTACAATATCCCCTCTATTTTATCTACTGTCTCTGTGAAAATCGGAATACGGGAATATCCAGTCTTATTTATCTGATCCATCAGAGCATGAAAGTCTGTTGAAATGTCTGCAGCAGAAATATCCATCCTCGATTTCATCACTTGCTTTACTGATAGAGTTCCAAAGTTGACTATACCCTTTAATATTCCTTTCTCCTCCTCCGTGACTTGCTCTTTTTCTACAGAAATCTCTAATGCTTGGTTAATTTCCTGCACTGAAAGATTGTATCCCTTCTTGGTCATCCGCTTCTCTATGACTTTGGTCACACTCATTAGAAACCAGGAGACAGGACTACAAATTCGCGCAGAAACCACAAGAAAGCCTGAGGTCAATTTGGCAAAACCTGTTCCATTATGATTCGCATAGACTTTTGGAATAATCTCACCGAAAAAAATGATGAGTAGAGTAACCACAGTTGTCAGTACAACGATTGCTACACCTTTCTTACCGTCATCGCCTACGATCTGCCATGTGGCATAAGTGGAAATGGTTACGATAAAAATATTTACCAAATTATTCAGGATCAGAATAGTCGCTAATAGCCTTTTAGGACGATGCAAAAGCATGCTTATTCTCTTCTCTTTGGTATCGCTAGAGTTATTGAAGTGGGTTATTTCATCATGCGAAAATGAAAAGAACGCTACTTCAGATCCGGAGATCAATCCAGATAATCCAAGTAAAATGAGTAGTATAATACCATCTACTATGAAAAATGAGGCTGATAAGTCAGCGGTCATTGTTTGTAAAAAAATTGCGGGGAAGGGATCGCCAAGTGATGTTTCCAACTATTCATTATTTGTTTTAAAATGGAAGATCATCGGTTGCATCATCAGATGATGCGCTTGGAGCCGGCTCAGATTGCTGCTGATATTGATCACCTTGAGAACCACCATTGCTATCTGATTTTCCACCTAGCATCGTCATGTTATCTCCTACTACTTCTGTAGTGTATCGAGTAATGCCATCCTTTTCCCAAGATCTTGTTCTAAGCTTTCCCTCAATGTATACTTGACTTCCTTTTTTTAAATATTTCTCCGCAACCTCAGCCAAACCTCTCCATAACACGATATTGTGCCATTCCGTCTGATCCTTACGTTCACCTGTTGTACGGTCTTTATACGTTTCTGTTGTAGCAATTGAAAAATTAGCAACTGACGCACCATTCTCTAAATGACGTACTTCAGGATCTTTTCCAAGATTACCTACTAAAATTACTTTATTAACTCCAGCCATAGTTTTTACTTTTAAGTTACAAATCGTTGTAAGTAATTTACAATCAATTTTGCTTTTGGCAAATTTAGCATTTCATTTTCAGTATATGCTCCTAGTTTCGTTTTCTCCATAAGCTTTTGAGCATCTTCTTTAGAAATAGCTACTCTGTAGAAGATGGCATGGATTTTTTGATGGCTTAAAATGTGAACAAATGTTTCAGAAATTTCGTCGATCACTGGATTCATAATACCCATCTCAGTAACAGCTTTTAGCATGTCTTCCTCATCTTTTTCCCCCTCTATCAAATAGAAATCAAAAAGACTGTTCCATACATCCTTACCTAAGCGTTGATTTAATAAGAAACGATTTTCAGTAGTAAAAACTACATAATGAAATAGACGATCTCTTGTTTTTATTTTTTTTGTCTTTACTGGAAATTCTGATTGTTTGTTCTTTGCGAAAGCAAAACAATCCAATCTAAACAAACAATCATCGCAGGTTGGTTTAGGGGCACAAACAGTGGCTCCATACTCCATTACAGCTTGATTAAAATCTCCAGGATTTTTTGTGTCGATGTATTCTTGAAGCAATTTTTCGAAGACATTTCTTGCTTTACTCCCCGAAATGTCTTCATCAATTCCAAAATAGCGAGAAATAAAACGAAAAACATTTCCATCAACTACAGGGCGAACTTCGTCAAAGCAAATAGAAGAAATTGCCGCCGCTGTGTAAGGCCCTACACCTTTCAGTTTGATAATTTCTAAATAGGTATTTGGAAACTCTCCGCCTAAATACTCATGTACATGTTTGGCTGTCGCATGCAAATTCCTTGCTCTTGAATAGTATCCAAGCCCCTGCCATAACCTTAGCACTTCATTTTCTGGAGCTTTTGCTAAATCTGAGATCGTTGGATAGATGGTGACAAATCGTTCCCAATAAGGAAGACCTTGATCAACACGGGTCTGCTGAAGAATGATTTCTGAAAGCCAAATCGCATACGGATTCTTGGTTCTTCGCCAAGGAAGATCTCGCTTTCTCTCTGTGTACCAATTGATTAGACGTGATGTAAATGACAGAATATCTATTTTAAAGTTGGAGTTCTCCTTTTATATATGGGTAAGCAAATTTACTTTTGGCGACCGAAATAAAAAGTACCCACCTAAAAATCAGATAGTTGTGACGAAGGCCGATGTAATAAACGAAATCTCAGATAAAACAGGAATTGATAAAGCGGATGTACAAGCATCAGTAGAGGCATTTTTCACAGTTGTGAAAAACAACATGGCAAATGGTGAGAATGTTTATGTAAGAGGCTTTGGTAGTTTTGTGAACAAAAAAAGAGCTAAGAAAATAGCTCGAAATATTTCTAAAAACACAGCTATCGTTATAGATGAGCACTTCATACCCTCTTTTAAGCCTTCCAAACTTTTTGTAGAGAAGATAAAGAAAAGTACTAAAATAAGATAGTGAAGAGAAATCAACTCATTCTAATTTTAGGCGCAATTGCTGTTGTTGCTCTAATCTATCAATTACCTAGAGTAGTCGTAGAGAACGATCAATTGCAAGAGGTGTCCAACAATGAATCACACTCACTAGAAGTGCCCGATCAGGTTAGTGCTCAGATAGTTGAGCTAAGAAGATTGTTAAAAGAAGAAAAAATTACTGATAAAAAGTCTAACTTTGCGCACTCTTTGGCGAGACGCTATCTAGATTATGGTATTCTAGACAGTGCAGCGTACTACGGAGACCTTCTTGAACAATGGGAAGAAAGTCCTTCTTCGAAAGCAGCAGACGTTTATTTTACTGCCTTTGAAAGAGCGCCAAACCCAGAAGACGCGAAGAAATACGCTGAAAAATCAAGAGAGATTATAGAAAAATTGTTGGAAAAAGATCCAACAAATCTTTTGTTGAAGAATAGACTAGCTATGACACTTGTCATCTCCGAAAATCCAATGGCTGGAATTGCCGCTTTAAGAGAGATTTTGGTAGAAGATGAAAATAATAGACAAGCAATTTTGAATTTAGGCCTTCTGTCCATTCAAAGTGGTCAATTTCAAAAAGCAAAAGAACGTTTTGAAAAACTTGTATCGTTGAACAGTTCAGATCATGAAGCAAAGCTTTATCTGGCAGTATCGATGATGGAAATAAATCAACAGGAGCTGGCTCGCCAGCTTTTGGAGGAAATCGTAGCAACTCAAGATTCCATTCCAGCAATCAAAATGATGGCTGGGGACTACTTGAAGTCGCTATAAAATATTTGAGAACTTTAAAAATTTAGAAAACTATGCCTTGCGGTAAAAAAAGAAAGAGACATAAGATCTCTACACACAAAAGAAAGAAGAGACTTAGAAAAAACAGACATAAGAAAAAGTAATAGGTATCTAAAAAATCGCTATGAGTAATGAATTAATCATTAACTCAACTCGCGAAGGATGTCGTATTGCTTTTCTTAAGGATAAAAGACTTGTAGAATTCCACACTGATGGTGGAGAAAGTTCTTTTAACGTAGGAGACATCTATTTAGGAACAGTAAAAAAAGTAGTTCAAGGTTTGAACGCCGCTTTTATTGATCTTGGATATGAAAAAGATGCCTTTCTACATTACCTAGATTTAGGACCTCAGGTTCAATCGCTTAATAAGTTTACGAAGCTTACACTTGCAAAAAAACTAAATAGCACAAGGCTAGCTGGTTTTAAATTGGAGCAAGACATAAATAAGCTTGGTAAGATGAATCAAGTGCTCACAAAAGGGCAAAAAATCTTGGTTCAAGTGGTGAAAGAACCTATTTCTACGAAAGGCCCACGACTATCTTGTGAGTTGTCATTAGCCGGCAGATACCTGGTAATGGTGCCGTTTTCAAACGCGGTAAGTGTATCAAAAAAAATTACTGATTCTAATGAGCGTAAAAGACTCAGCAGACTAATCAGTTCAATAAAGCCTGAAGGTTTTGGTGTAATTATCAGAACTGTAGCCACAGGCAAAGAAGTAAAGGAGCTAGACACTGACCTTCGAAATCTTGTTGAAAGATGGGATATTGGTATGAAGGCATTAGTTACCGCACAGTCTCGGGACAAGGTTATCGGTGAAATGAATCGAGCTAACTCTGTACTAAGAGATGTACTCAACGAATCATTTGAAAGCATTCAAGTAGACGATAAAGACCTTTATCAGGAAATAAAGACCTTTATTAAGGGTATTGCTCCAGATAAAGAAAAAATCGTAAAGCAATACACAGGCAAAACCAAAATCTTCGAAGCACTTGGTGTGGAGAAGCAGATGAAAACATCGTTTGGACAATCTGTAAGTATGCTTAATGGAGGCTATTTGATCATTGAACATACCGAAGCTCTCCATGTGGTAGATGTGAACAGCGGTAATAAATCCAACAAAGAAGATAATCAAGAAGATACAGCGCTTCAGGTAAATTTAGATGCCGCGGCAGAAATTGCTCGACAGTTGAGGTTACGTGATATGGGTGGAATTATTGTTGTCGACTTCATAGATATGAGGAAGATAGAGAACAAGAAAAAGCTCTATTCTACCATGAAGGAGGTAATGTCTGATGATCGTTCTAAGCACACCATTCTTCCTTTATCCAAGTTTGGTTTAATGGAGATCACTCGTCAGAGGGTTCGACCTGAACTGACAATTGCTACTAGAGAAGTTTGTCCTTCGTGTGGAGGGACCGGAAAAATTTCCGCTTCTATTCAAGTAGCTGATAAGATTGAAAATACTATCAAATACATATTTGAATCTCAAAACGAAAAGAAATTGACTGTTGCATTGCATCCATATTTGTTTGCTTTCTTCACCAATGGTATTTTCTCTAGGAGAGTTAAATGGTTTTTTAAATATTTTCGTTGGGTTAAACTGGTGGGAGATAGTTCTCTGGCACTTACTGATTTTGAATTGTACAACGCACAAGGCGAAGTAGTTCAGATCGTTTAAGTGTAGGTATTATCTCAATCCGTTGAGATTATCACCTAAATTGTAAATCTTTGGGTGATTGAGAGTTTAATGAAGCGTATTATAATTATATCGATTTTGTTTGTAGCTGTTGCTATCTCAGCTGAAGCGCAGCTAATCGAGGATTCGCAAAGTAAACTCAAGACACAAACCATAAAAAGAAAAGGATTTTTTTTCTTTGGTAAGAAAGGAAAATCAAATAACAGTAATGGAATACCGTCAGGTGGCGCAAGTAATGCTCCTCGGTATTCCAATATTGGATCTCCTTTTAAGACTTCAAAAGGGCTATCTCCCAGATACTCAAGCCCAAATCAAAAAATAAAACGCTATTCCAGCAGCCCAAGATTCTCCTCTGGAGGTGTTGCAAAATTTAAGGAGCAAAAGTTTACTCCAAGATATTCCACAGGCAACCCATTTCGAGGGTCTAGTTATAAAGTCAGTCCGAGATATTCCAAAGCTAATCCTTTTAGAGGTTCAGATTTTCGTGTAACACCTAGATATTCTCAAGAAAACCCATTTAAAGGCACAGATTATCGGGTGAGTCCTAGGTATTCACAAGGCAATCCATTCCAAAGAAAAGATTATAAGGTATCGCCTAGATACTCACAGGGCCACCCGTTTAGAGGAAAAGATTATAAGGTTTCACCGAGATACTCTCAAGGCAACCCATTTAGAACTCAAGATTTTAGAGTGAGTCCTAGGTATTCACAAGGAAGTCCTTTCACTAAAAAGGATTTCAAAGTGTCCATCAGATACTCTGAAGGCAATCCTTTTAGAGGTCAAAATTTTAAGGTTTCACCTAGATATTCTGCAGGGTCACCATTTAGAGGTGTTGATTTTAAAGTGAAACCGAGGTACAGTAGTTTCAAAAACCGATTTTATATTGACAAGAGACTTAAAAAACAACTGGCATATTATAGCGTCAGCTCCAACTGGAAAGGAGATATGAAAATCAATTATAAAAGAATTGGAGATCAACATCCGAGTAGCAACTATCACTTAGCTATGCGATTTCATAGTCCATCCGTTAGAAAGATGTTTAGAAAATGGAATATCTTCTGGATAAGAATAAACGGGAACAAGCTTTACTCAGATGGTGTTAAAGAAAAAATAAATGAACCGAAGTTCGACAAGAAGGAGCGGGTTCTTTGGAATAATTAATAACACATGTTTTCATCAATATTTTCTAAGACTTCCAAAATGGAATGGGAGCAACTAATTTCCAGTGATCAACTAGAAGAGATAAATAAAAAATCTCATGACAAGCCTGTCATCATTTTTAAACACAGCACACGTTGCTCTATAAGTGCTATGGCGTTAGGTAGGTTCGAAAGAAGTTTTGACAAGGATGCAGGGTTTGAGCCCTATTTTCTAGATTTGATCGCCAATAGAGAGGTGTCGAATAAAGTAGCTGAGCTATATAAAGTACACCATCAATCACCTCAAGTTGTTTTAATACTGAAAGGAGAAGCTATTTATAATGCATCTCACAATGCCATCAGCTTTGATGATATAAAAGATTCGATAAAGAATTAAATTTATAGATAGGGAACATCGCATTATTTTTGTTTTGTAACTGATTGGATGAAAAAATTAACTCTTTTCCTTGTATTGTTAGCCCCCATAATGGCAAGCGCTCAACTTTTTGAAGGCGATGAATATGAGTACAATTCTGAGTGGATTTGGGGGCTCAATAAAAATTCTAATGGTGGGTTTATCGGCGGATTAGTGCTGAGGTATGCAAGATCTGTTGGAGACGATTTATATGAAACTTTTGGATTAGAACTATCTAATGTGAAGCATCCTAGCGAAAGTAGGTATATAGGATCTCAAGGTCAAGGCTTCAGTTACGGAAAAACCAACTATCTCTATGCAATTAGAATGCAGTATGGACGAGAAAAATTGGTGTTTAGAAAAGCAGATCAAAAAGGAGTTCAGATCAATGCAGGAGCAGCTTTAGGGCCAACCATTGGATTACAGAATCCATATTATGTATTAGTAGGAGATAATAATTATGTACAATTTGATCCCCTTATGACACCAGCCGAAATACTGGCGCCTGGAAAATTATTTCAGGGACTAGGTGAATCGAAAGTAGTACCTGGGATAAACCTTAAAGGATCAATATCATTTGAGTTTGGTACATATAAAAGCAATGTACTTGGAGTAGAAGTTGGTACTATGTTGGAAGCCTACACCAGTGAAATCATCATTGTTCCTACTCAAGAGAACAATTCTGTCTTCTCTTCTGTTTTCTTTACAATATTCTGGGGCACAAGAAAGTAGCTCTTAGATCTCGTGATTAGATTTGCACTTCATTTATTAGCATCTTATGATTGATTTACCTGTATTAGATAGCCCAGAAAGAAAGAAAAAACCTAATTGGTTACGAGTAAAGCTGCCTGTAGGAGAGAAGTACGCCAAGGTTAGAAAACTGGTAGATCAACATAAACTCCATACCATTTGTGAAAGTGGAAACTGCCCAAATATGGGAGAGTGCTGGGGTGAAGGAACTGCCACATTTATGATTTTAGGAAATGTATGTACGCGTAGTTGTACATTCTGTGCTGTGGCAACTGGTAGACCTCCAGAGTATGATACAGAAGAGCCAAAACGAGTAGCTGAAGCCATCAAATTGATGGGTGTGAAACACGCAGTTTTAACATCTGTGAATAGAGATGAATTGAAGGATAGAGGAGCAGAGATTTGGTACCAAACCGTGATAGAAACAAAAAAAGCATCACCAGAAACAACTATTGAGACTCTCATCCCAGATGTAAAGAGTAATTGGGATGCCTTGTATAGAATGATTGAGGGTGGTCAAGAAGTAGTATCTCACAACATGGAAACAGTAGAAAGTCTTTACCGAAGAGTACGTCCTCAAGCGAAATACGCAAGAAGCCTTGAGCAGACTAAGCTTACAAAAGAAGCTGGGAAAAGAACAAAATCTGGAATCATGCTCGGACTTGGAGAGCAAGATGAAGAAGTCTACAAAGCAATGGATGATTTAGTGGAGAACGGACTAGATATCCTAACGCTAGGACAATACCTACAGCCCACCAAACGACACATAGAAGTCGCTGAATTTGTTCATCCAGATAAGTTTGAGCACTTCAAAGAAGAAGGCCTGAGAAGAGGACTTAAATATGTAGAGTCTGGACCTTTAGTACGGTCTTCATACCATGCGGAAAGACATGTGAACGTGCCTATTTAGCCTCTCCCTCCAATCATTTTTCTTAACCAATCAAAGTATAGAGCGACAAATAGGAATAGTGTCATTACCCAGATAATAGTGGTGTTGAACACCCTTGTGTCTATATAAATTCCACCAAAATACTTTTCTGGATAATAGAAATTTGTCCTAAAATCCAAAGCGTGATCAGGGTGATCATTTCTAGCATAAATAGGATAAATCTTCTGCAAAAGCTCTCCATTAGATTCAACTATCCTTTTGTTGGTACTTAGGTTCTTTACCATCTGACTTATGCGATCGTTCTCAAATTGCTCCTTCATTCTATTGTAATGATCAATTTCTTCCGGGGAAGAAGTCCTTTTGTTAACCATTTTGTCAATAGCTTTTTTGGCTACTGCCCTTCTATTATTGTACACCTGCTGTGACGCATTTAAGAAAGCCATTGTTTCTTTATATATCGACTCGTTAAAGCCTTCCACAGTCAGCTGATCTGCGTTTGGCAATTTGTCTTTCCCAAAAACGGAAAGTTCTTTTTCCACCTCATTTTTAATCAGTGAAAGCTCACTACTCAGCCTCGGATGGTCTGGATTTTTAGCACAAAAATCTAAATGCTCTTTCAAATACTTCACATAGTAAACAGACTTGAATGTATTTTGAGCTACTTTTCTGTCTAGTTCATAAAAAGCTTCATTGAAAGGATTGTCTCTAAATTGTGTTACGGCTATAGCCTCATAAGCCCATCTTGACGCCATCACTTCTCCAATAATTGGCACCTTTTTTTCATTGGAGAATGCCCCATTTAGTTTATCAAAATCTACCACAACGCCACTTAAAATGAGCTGAGGAATAATTAGTAATGGAATCAAAATATAGACTGTGATTACAGAATTGAATCCAGAAGAAATATTCAATCCAAGAATATTAGCAAAGCAAGAAACTGAGAAAAGAATGAGCCAGTAAGACAATGTCATACCGTGAATTTCCAAAATCAACGCCCCAACTAAGACAAATAATAAAGTTTGAATAGCAGAGAGGGTAAATAAAATTAAGGTCTTAGAAGAGAGATAACTCATTCTACTTAAATGAAGAAAAGCCTCGCGTTTAAGTATTTTTCTATCCTTAATGATTTCTTCTGCACTTACTGTCAATCCCATGAATAGCGCTACGATGATACTCATGAAGAAAAAGACGGGAATATTTTCATTATCCCTAAAAGTATAAGCAGATCCAGCAGGGGCATACTTCGTGATAACCGCAAGGATCATCGCTAAGACAGGAGCCTCTAATAAGTTAATCATTACATATTGCCTATTACTAATCTTAGCCAGCACGTCTCTTCTTAGAAAAATACTTATTTGCTTAAACTTATTAGGGATGGAAAGATTCTTTTCGGGCACCTCCTCTTCTTCAGCCTCAGCAGAAGAGGTTGTTTGATTTTGGAAATGTTCATGCCACTGTTCTGCTGTATATTTTCTCTGATTAGTAAATCGGCCATATTCATCTACAACCTTTGTTTCAATGATGTTAAAAACCTGTTCAGGATTCACATTTCCGCATTCTATACAAGAACCTTGATCTTTATCGATCATGTCAACAATGCGTTTGAAATAAGTCACAGACTCTACAGGATTTCCGTAATAGATCTGATGACCCCCCTTATCTAAAATCACCAGCTTATCAAACATCTTGAAAATCTCTGAGGATGGCTGGTGAATGACTACAAACACCATCTTTCCTCTGAGGGATAATTCTTTCAAAAGATCCATGATATTTTCTGAATCATTTGAAGACAATCCACTAGTCGGTTCATCTACAAAAAGTACGGATGGTTCTCTTAGTAGCTCAAGTCCAATATTCAATCGCTTTCTCTGACCTCCACTAATAGTTTTTTGTAGTGCATTTCCAACCTTCAAGTTCCTCGCCTCAGACAGACCAAGCGAATCGATTGTTGTCATGACTAGGTTATGCAAATCAGCTTTAGAGGCATGACTAAAGCAAAGTTTTGCTGCATAATAAAGATTCTGATATACGGTAAGATCTTCAATGAGCAAGTCATCCTGAGGCACAAACCCAATGATCCCTTCT
>CAYGTD010000103.1:0-11605 GCA_964352725.1 uncultured Roseivirgaceae bacterium | reverse complement strand
ATTGATGGACCCATTCGCTCTTTCAAAAGTTCTGTTGAGTGCTTGAGCATTGGTGGAGATGGAAATTCCCATAAGGGAAATAAATACTAAGTTCTTCATTTGAGATTGTTTTCAGCAAATGAATAGATGGACACCCAAAAGGGGTGTTAATGAATTACTAATGATTGTTAAGAGGATGTTAAAGCTTAATAAGCCCTTACCTCTATCCCTTTCATATAGTTGATAAAGGCTCTATTTACCACTCTATTTCCTCCTGCTGTAGGGTAATCTCCAGTGAAATACCAGTCACCTAAATGATTAGGGCAAGCTTTGTGAAGATTCTCTACCGTTTGGTATACTACCTCTACTTCTGCCTTCATTCCTTTTGGCTTGACTATTTCAGTAATCTTTTCAGACACTTGCTCGTAGGTAAATGGTGCATAAAGTTCATTCACATGATTCACTGGATTCAAATCGGATTGGCTAGCCAAGCACTTATCAAATACTTCATCTAATAAATACTCTTTATTGTGATCCTTTAGTAATGAAAGAACTGCTCTGAATGCAGTAAATTCTTTCATCTTACTCATATCTATTCCATAGCAATCAGGAAACCTAATTTGTGGTGCAGATGATACAATCACAATTTTCTTTGGTTCCAATCTATCTAAAAGGGTAAGAATACTTTTCTCTAGCGTAGTGCCACGAACAATACTATCATCAATAATAACTAATGTATCTGTATGCTTATTAATCACCTCATACGTGGTGTCATATACATTAGAAACTAATTCGTCACGATCTTTATCATCAGTAATAAAGGTTCTCAGCTTTGCATCTTTCAATACCAACTTCTCCACTCGAGGTTGAAAATTGAGCATTTCTTCAATGGAATCAGCGGATGGCTTACCATCCAAAATAACTTCTTTACGTTTAGCTATTAGGTATTGCTCTACTCCCCTCATCAGGCCAAGAAATGAAGTCTCAGCCGTGTTAGGTATGTATGAGAACACCGTATTTTTTAAATCTGAGCCAATCGCTTTCAATACTTGGGGAACCAATAGTTCTCCTAATTTTCTTCTTTCATTATAGATATCAGGATCTGTCCCTCTAGAAAAATAAATTCGTTCGAAACTGCATGACTTTCTTTCAAGCGGCTCAATGAATTGCTCTTCGCTATAGCTTCCGTCCTTATTGATGATTAAGGCATGACCTGGCTTAATCTCTTGTATCTCCGAATACTCGCAACCAAATGCTGTTTTGATAGCTGGTTTTTCTGAAGTAACCACTACTATCTCATCGTCTGCATAATAATAAGCTGGACGTATACCAGCAGGATCGCGGGCCACAAATGACGCTCCATATCCGATAATGCCCGCCATAGTGTATCCACCATCAAAGTCTTTACACGAACGCTCTAGTATTTTTTGAAGATCTAGTTCTTCTTCAATCTTAAAAGTAATTTCATGATTGCTTAATTCATCTTTGTATTTATCAAAAATGAACTGATTTTCCTCATCTAGAAAATGACCAATTTTCTCCATTACAGTCACAGTATCCACTTTATCCTTTGGGAACTGTCCAAGGCCAACTAGAATATCAAATAGCTCTTCCACATTCGTCATGTTGAAGTTTCCAGCCATTACCAAATTCCTACTTCTCCAGTTATTTTGTCTTAAAAACGGGTGGCAATTTTCAATGCTGTTTTTACCGTGTGTACCGTATCTTAAATGCCCAAGCCATGATTCACCAGTAAATGCATAGTTTTCTTTTAGCCATTCTGCATCATTCTCATCTCCACTTTTATCCTTTTTAGCTTTTAGATATTTCTTACTGATTTTTCCAAAGATCTCTTCTATTGGATTGCTATTGATTGTTCTGTATCTACTAATGTAACGATGACCTGGAGGAAGATCTATCTTAATACTTGCAATTCCTACTCCATCTTGACCTCTATTGTGCTGTTTTTTCATCAACAAATACATCTTCTTCGCTGCATAAGCAGGCGTTCCGTATTTATCAATATAGTATTGGAGAGGTTTTCGTAATCTAAGGTGCGCTATGCCGCACTCGTGTTTTATGGAATCACTCATGGAGCACTATTAAGCAAATGTTGCATTACTGAAGTATCTGAGGTACAAAGAACAACAATAACAAAACAATTGTGAAAAGAGTTGCGATAATTTTTACAGACAAATTAAAGGTAATCGATGCGTCATTTTCTGATTTAGATAGAAATAGCGTGTAGGGGACTCTTAGGTAAAAGAAGAGTGAAATTACTGTTGCAAAAACAGCCACTAAAAAGTACCAAATGTATAGATCATTTGATAATACATTGGAGTATTCCCAAAGTGAAGAAAAGAGCATAAATTTAGCAGTAAATCCTGCTAAGGGTGGTAGACCAATCAATGAAACCAAGACGATGGTCATTGCAACTCCTACCCATGTTTCATTCTGAGAAACATAATTTTTCCATTGATAGATCTCCTTTTGCTCATATGCATCAATCAGATAAAAGATAGCCAAATTCATAACTGAATATACACATGAATACCACCAGAAGGACTCCCGTGATGTTGTACTATCCATCAATACAAAGGGCAATAAAAACCCTGAATGCGCGATAGCTCCAAAGCTGATCATTCTTCTAACGCTGGATTGTCTTAATGCTCCAAGTGTTCCGAATACGATAGTCAGCATTCCTAAAATCAATATTAAGTTATACATCCAATCAGGAAGCATATTAGTTTGCACAATATGATAAAGTAGAACTAGAGCTGCCAATTTTGGGACAATAGACATAAATGCCGTAGCGTCATTGGGAGCAGACTGGTAAGTGGTCGGAACCCAAATATGCAACGGCACAATTGACGCCTTAAATAAAACGCCAAACAATAGCATGAATAACCCAAGCTGATGCAGCAGCAAATTGAAAGTATTTACATCCCATTGATGGATATAAAAAGTCTGAGTTGTTCCATATATTAAACCTAAACCAAACAGCATGATGGCTGAACTTATAGCACCAAAGAGCAGGTATTTTATTCCTGCTTCATGTCCTTCCTTTTTGAAGGAAAAATTGGTCAAAATATAAGAAGCAAAAGAAGCAAGCTCAATAGAGATGTACATGACAAGCAAGCTATTTGCCTTCATCATAAATACTCCTCCAATCATCAACGATAAAACAAAAAAGTAAAACTCAGCAGCATGCTTTTGTTCTCTTTTGTAGACTAGCAATACTAATCCAGCTATCAAAAATAGATTAGTAAACCGCTGAGCCAAAGATGATAATTGAATACTATCTGAAAGTGCTAAACCAGTCTCACTTACAAATGAATTGAAATAAAAAGCAGTGAATATAACGATCGAAAACACAATTTTCGATATCCATTCAGACTTAGTAATCAAGCTAGCTATCAATAAAAAAATTGCCCCAAGGATGAGTGTTGTTTCAGTTTTTACAAGCTGAAGATCATTAAGAATATCTGATAATTGATGGGCTAAGCTCATGGCATGGAGCTACTAATGTGGAGTATAAAAAACTGGATAGTTTCATTAGAGTAGTCCAATATTAAACGTGGAAAAATGCCCAGTAAGATTACCAAAATGGCAAGTGGAATAAGCATTAACTTTTCTCTCTTTCCTATGTCTACCATTTGCAGTTCCCAAGATTTTTCTCTCACAAAATACTTCCCGAAGAACATTTTTTGAATCGTCCAAAGGAAATATGCCGCTGACACAGCAATTCCAGATACTGCTAGTAAACCAATCCAAATGGAAAGGGAGGATTTAAATGCTCCGAGCAGAACCATCAACTCACCCACAAAACCCGACATCCCAGGTAATCCTAATCCTGCAAAAAAGAAGAGTGCTACAAAAAAGGTATAGATAGGCATTTTACTTGCTAATCCACTGAAATTTTCCATTTGACGATTCCCCGTTCGATCATAAAGAACTCCGGCTAATAGAAATAAAGCGGGCGAAATCAATCCATGTGAAATCATGTGAAAAAGAGATCCAGAAAACCCTTCAGATGTTATGGATGCTAGTCCAACCAATACAAATCCCATATGAGAAACAGAGGAGTAAGCAACCATTCGCTTTAGATCTTTCTGTGCTAATGCATTGAATCCCCCATAAAGAATAGACATTACACCTAGCACTGCAACCAACCAACCAAAATCAACCGCCACATCTGGGAAAATGGAGAATACGATTCTGAAAAACCCATAAGCTCCTACTTTCAAAAGCAATCCTGCTAGCACTACAGAAATTGGTGTTGGTGCTTCTACGTGCGCATCTGGCAACCATGTATGGACAGGGACAATTGGAAGCTTGATTCCAAAACCAATGATTAAAAAAACAAAAGCTAAGACTCTTGCTGAATAACCAAAAAACAATTCTTTAGAATTAGGATCTAGTACAGAACCATCTTCGTAAGAGCCATCCATCATACTGACTAAACTAAATGTATTGATATCTCCATCAACCACACTCATGTATAGTCCTATCATCACTACTAAAATGAATAATGATCCGAGAAGAGTATAGAGGAAGAATTTAATGGATGCATAAGATCTCCTCTTTCCTCCCCAAATCCCAATAAGGAAGAACATTGGGAGGAGCATAAATTCAAAGCATAAATAGAATAAGAAGAAATCCAATGCGATGAAACAGCCTATAATACTGGCGCTAAGAATGAGGTATAAGATGAAGTATCCTTTTGCCTTCTCTTGTAGGTGCCACGACGAAATCACCCCAATCAAAAGCACTAAACTTGACAAGACTACTAATGGAAGACTAATGCCATCCACTCCAAGAAAGTATTGGATTCTTAATTCTCCTATCGATCCGAGTGACATGGTAATCCAGTCCACTTGCTCAACAAACTGAAAGGCACCTGCCCAGCTTTCTGGCACTAGATTCTTATCAAACTGAATAAGTAATAACACTGAAAGTGCTAGTTGTACTACTGTTGCGCCTAAAGCACATCTTCTAAAGACCTTCCATTTTTCTGCCGGGAGAAATAGCATTATTCCTGCTATTAGCAACGGAAATAAAAGAATATAGGAAAGGATGTTCTGCATATCTAAGGTTGCTCTTAATTCAGGTCAAACTTTTAAGGAATTCATCAGCCGTCATAACTGGAAGCAAAGATTTAGTAAAATCTTTGCCATTTCTAGTAATGATTATTTCACTTCCCGATTCTGTGGCGCTAAAATACTGAAGAGCATCTTCAAAATCCCTCATGGAAGAATTCAATCCTTTTTCAACTGTATGCTGGTCCAAAACACATATTTCACTCAAAATTCTAAATTTTCGTAATTTTTCTTTTGCAATTTTTGTACTCTCAAACTTTGAAAGAAAGTAGTTGACAGTAGCGAATGACAATGGAGAAACAATCATTGTTAGTTTTCCTTTTTCTGCCAAAGTTGCAATTTTGGCAATAGGATCATAAAATGGTTTCCTTTCACCCAAAAAATCCAACATTATGTTGGTGTCTATGAAAACTCTCTTACTCATTTATGCTTCTGAATTAGGTGTTCTGCATATTCATCCTTCCGCTCTACATCACTTGGAATATTCACTCCGGTAGCAATGCTTTTCACGAAAGGAGAAATTTCAATGTCTTTCTCATTTTTCTCAGAAGTCAATGACTGAAGATACGACTCCACAATTCTAGATAAACTCATTTGCTTTTTGGAAGCATATTTTTTCGCCTTCTCAATGATTTGCTTATTTAGCTTTAAAGTCAATTTAGTATCCATATAAGTAATTGTACGTACAAATATAAAAAATGGATCCGTATTCAATTCAGTTCTTCATCAAAAGAAAAGTATATATCCTAAAATCAAAATAACACCAATCAATAACCAAATTAATTGCATCTGGGATTCACGCGCATTGACACCTGCCAGTCGCTTTCCAATAGCTCCAGCTAACCAAGCAGTTCCGTTAATTATTCCATCAATGAAAAATCGGTCAACTACCGAAACAGTCTTACCTAAAATCACACTAAAAATTGCAACTAAATGAAGTACTCGATCCAATATTTTACGATCTATAAAAGATAGCACATTGCCCAACCTTAGAGAGAGAATACCAGTCAATTCGTACAGTCTTGTAAAATAGAATCCATTGAAAATCAATTTCGCATCTAATCCTGATGGATTTTTCATAAGATGATATGACTCTACATAATTGGATTTCGATCTAAATAAGAAATAAGCTAAAGTCAATCCACCTATGGCTAAAACAATGGAAATGATGGTTGTAGAAATGGTAATAAAAGGTTCGCCAATAAATGTGAAATTCCCTATGAATAATTCTAACCAACTGTGATGAGCGATTGGGTTTAAGTCATAAATAAACCATAAAGAACCAATAGCTAATAATATTAAAGGCATACTAATTGAACGAGATTCAGAATGGACTGATCTACCCATTTCTATTTCTCCCCTAGCCTCACCCCAAAAGACTAATATTATCATTCGGCCAACATAGAAAGCAGTAAGAAAAGCTGTGAAAAAAGCAAGATCAGAAACTAAATATCCCCATGTTCCTACTCCATCTGCCCAATTCCAAGCAGCTATGATAATTCCTTCTTTTGACATGAAGCCTGAAAAAAATGGAAGCCCTGCTAATGCTAGTCCACAAACAAGAAATGATCGGTATGTCCATGGCAACCTTTCTTTCAAACCACCCATCGTACGCATATCCTGAGCGTCCAATTTGCTGGATTGATGAAGGAAATGGATGATTGATCCAGCTCCTAAAAATAAGCCTGCCTTAAAGAAACCGTGTGTCCATAAATGAAAGATAGAAGCTTCGCCAGCTCCCACTCCAATGCCCATTATCATATATCCAAGTTGGGAAATAGTAGAATAGGCCAATACCTTTTTGATGTCGTGCTGGATAATCGCACAAATAGCCCCATAAAATGCCGTGAAAATCCCAATTAATGCAATTAAATTCAGTACTTCTAATGGAAAAAATGGAGCAACTCTAAATAATAAATATACGCCTGCTGCTACCATGGTTGCCGCATGAATCAATGCAGAAACAGGAGTTGGTCCTACCATTGCTTTAGTTAACCAACCAGAGAAAGGAAGTTGTGCTGATTTACCAAAAGCACCTATTGCGATCAATAATGATGGCAAAAACAACCATGCTTGATTGAACTCTGAAATAAGTAATGTTTCTGTCGAATTTAGTAATAAGATACCTCCTAAAAGCGCCACATCTGCAACTCTATTCACCATGAAAGCCATTCTAGCTGATGAAGAAACTCCATCTTTAGCATACCAGAAACCAATCAATAAATAGGAAGCCAACCCAACCAATTCCCAGAAAATGAAGAGTAGAATTAGGTGATCAGCTATCAACAATCCAACCATAGCAAAGGTGAAAAATCCTAACTTGGCGAAGTAGCGATTATCTCCTGCCTCCTCTTTCATATACTCTTGAGAGAAAACATGAACTAATAAGGAAACGAAAGAGACAAGAACTATCAAAAGTGCAGCTGGTTTATCCACTCTAACTCCAAAAGTGATGGACGAAATCCATTCCCATGAAAATAGCAATTGATTATTTAGCGAAACGAGCTGAACGATAGAGAGTATAAACGAAATGGCTAAAAATACGGTGGTAATCTTTCCAGCACTGCCTTTTATCATATATCCTACTAAACCTCCTATCAAAGGGAGAAATAAGATTAAAAAAAGGATCAATTGATTACTCATTCGTTCCCTACCTCCTTCAATTCATCCAGATTGGATGAATTATAATATTGATACACATTGAGTAAAATGGCTAATGCAATAGCTACTTCACATACTGTAAGCACTACAGTGAAAATGGCGAATATTTGTCCATTTAGTGTTGAATCGAACGCTGAAAAAGTAACCAGCACAAGATTTGAGCCATTGAGGATCAACTCCACGCCAATCAATACGAAAATCACATTTCGTTTTGTTATAGCAACAAACAGCCCAACGCTAAAAAGGAAAGCAGCTAAGTAGAGATAATATGGTATCATCATCTCATTCATTCCTTGATACTTTAGCTAAATAGGCAGCACCTACTAAGGCCACTAGCAATACAAAAGCAATCAACTCAAAAGCCACAATATGTTGTGTCAAAAAAGAAATTCCTATTTGCTTAACTTGATCTTGCTTTTGAGATGGAAGAACAGCCGAAAAAGAGTGATTAGCAATCAAATACGAAAGCCCAGCAAAAATCAAAATAGTTAGGGCAGCTCCTAAAACAACATTCTTGCTTTCTGAAAGAAGTCTCTCCCCTCGCAATCTACTCGTCATCATTACCCCAAAAACTAATAAGATAACAACGCCTCCAGCATACAACAGTATCTGAACAACGGCAAGAAGCTCAGCATTGAGCAAGACATAAATACCAGCAATTCCGATTAAAACTAAAGCCAAGGCATAAGCTGCGTGAATTACGTTTTTGGTTGATACAATCATTCCAACTCCTAAAAAAATCAATAGAAATAAGACAATTGCTACGATCATTTCTTCTTCGGCATTCTAGGTTTGAACACTGGTTTAGCAGCTGGTTTCTTCATTACATCTGCACTCTTATTGATTGCTGGTAATTCAGGTTTTACTTTTACTTTCAGAGCTTGATGTGCTTCAAACTCTTGCTTCTTCTCTTCAATTTCCTTTTCATTCATTTTACTAAATGAAAAATTATGATCGAGGATATTGGTAGTACTGAAGTCATACTCATCCGTCATTGTCAAACACTCCGTAGGGCAAACAACTGTGCACAAACCGCAGAAACAACACTTCGACATATCTATGTCAAACTTGGCTGCATGAATTCTAAGTGGAGTCCCATCGGAGGTTTTCCCAAATACTTCTGGTGAACGAACGGGCTCAATATCGATACAATCAACAGGGCAAATCTTTGCACATTTATCACAGACAATACAGTCATCTATTTCATTGTGTAGCTGATATCTACCATGGTCTGGAACTGGGATTTTTTCATGTGGGTATTGAACAGTGAATGTTCCTTCTGCCTTATGAAAATAGTTATCCTCAGCTATGCCTTCCTTCTTCCTACTTTTTCTAGCTTGAAAAAAGTACTTTACAGTAAGTGACAACCCCTTTACAGTAGTGGTGAATGCGCTTGATATGTTAGACAAATAGTTCAATACTAGCTAATTAACGACAATTTCCAGAGGGCACAAACAAATAACATTAAAATGGAAATTGGTGTTAGATATTTCCAAGAAAGACTCATCAATTGATCGACTCTAAGTCGAGGTAAAGTCCATCGAATCAACATTTGAATGAAGATTAAAACGAGTGATTTAGATAACAACCAAAAACTTCCCCAAATAGTCCCTGAGGTCATTTCATATAACTCCAGGGAACCAATATTGATGAGAGGTGAATTCCATCCTCCGAAAAATAACACTACTCCCATTATGGAAAGTAAGAGCATCATTCCGTACTCGCTTAGCATAAAAATGCCCCACCTAAACCCTGAATACTCTGTGTGATAACCTCCAATCAGTTCTGATTCTGCTTCAGGCAAATCGAATGGCGTTCTGTTGGACTCTGCCAATCCAGAAATGAAGAAGATGATGAATGGAATGATTAAAACTGGATGTTGTACAATATTCCATCCAAGTAATCCATTTCCAACTTGCTGAAAACTGGTTGACTGCAAATCCAATGTGCCAGTGATAATTACCACAGATAAAACACTTAAACCCAATGGGATTTCGTAGGACACAATCTGAGCGACTGATCTCATAGCACCAAACAAGCTATACTTATTATTGGAAGCCCAACCAGCCATGAGAATGCCCAATACATCCAAAGAGACGATTGCTAGTAGCAGAAACAAACCACTTGAAATGGTTGAACCTGCTAGTTCTGCATTTAATGGGAGCACAGAGTATCCCGCAAAAACTGCCACAAAAACAATGATGGGTGCAAGTAAGAAAGGAATCACATCTACAGCATTTGCCCTGATATCTTCCTTTTGCAACATCTTCAAGAGATCAGCAATGGATTGAAAAATTCCTTTTGGGCCAACTTCCATCGGTCCCAACCTATTTTGCACAAATGCAGCCACCTTTCGCTCACCGTAAACGCCGATGACTACAAAAATTAAGAGAAAATTTAGGTAGATAATAAATGTAAGCACACTCGAAGTTAGTATGCTTTAACGTTTAAGAAAACAATTTCAAAAGTGATTATAGTATTTAATCCCAAATAGGGATTTGTTCAAGATGTACCTCTTCTCCAAAGAAAGTTTTTGTGGTGTTTTCAAATGAAATAGTAAAGTCTGAAACGAGAAATTTATCTTTTCTCTCCCTCTTGTTTGTAAGTAGCTGCTGATATTCCAAGAAAGATTTAAGCGCTTTTGCTACTGTTTCGGCAGAGTCTATGATCTCAATTTTCTGTGAGTTCTTGGCATAAAATGCAGCGATTTGATTTTTGATGATTGGGTAATGAGTACAGCCAAGTATTAGCGAGCTAATACCATTCAATGTAGCATCCGATAAATACCTATTAATAAGATCTTCACTGATTTTATCATTATATATACCTTCCTCAATCATGGGCACAAGCAATGGAGTAGGCAATGCGGCAAACTCAATATTTTGGTTGAGTCCATTGATTTTTGAATGATAAACACCTGTATTTACAGTCTGTCTGGTTCCAATCAATCCTACTTTATCATTCTCATGATTTTCTCTAATAAAATCTACCGTTGGATTAATGACATCAAAAACTTTTGCTCTCTTCCCCACATACTCAGTAACTAAATCATACGCCGCTGAGGAAGCTGAATTGCAAGCAATCAAAATAACTTTACACTTTTCTTGCAAAAGCATTTCAGCAATTCTCACAGAATAGGCCTGAATTGCAGCAGTAGATTTATCTCCGTAGGGTAAATGAGCTGTGTCTCCAAAATAGATAAGGGTCTCATTGGGAAGGATTTCCTTTACTGCTTTAGCGACGGTAAGTCCACCTATACCACTATCAAAAATACCAATTGGTTGGCTTGATTTCATCTATGTAAAGATCAATAAAAAATCCCGACAAAGATGCCGGGATTGCAAGTAAAGAGTTCGTCATTTAAAATTCTATCTCAAATCTAATCAATTGGTCATTGCCATCAAAAGATCACTTTGTGTAATAATATGAGCTTGATTATTATCATCTCTGATCATCAATGCTTTCTTTTCCTTTCTTAGCATAGAAGAGAGCACGTCTATCGTTTCCAAAGAAGAAACAAACTGAAATGGTGGATCCATCACTTCTGAGACAGACTTGTTTTTAAGCTCAGGATTTTCAACCAGACTCTTCAGTATTTTACTGTCAGAAAGGCTTCCAACAAAATTGTCTCCATCCACCACGGGAGCTTGATCAATCCCCTTTTCATTCATGATATGAATGGCATCTCCAATTTTTTGATTTTTATCAATCGTGAGTAATGAGTAAGAGCCATTTCTACTAGACACAATATCTTTTGCTGAAGCAAATTTTGTTTCTCCAAGAAAACCATGATCTCTCATCCAATCATCATTGTATACTTTACCTAAATATCGTGTGCCGTGATCAGGAAGGATAATGACCATTAC
>CAYGTD010000102.1:10019-11623 GCA_964352725.1 uncultured Roseivirgaceae bacterium | reverse complement strand
GGCAATATTACAATGGTGGTAAAGCATTGAAATACGAAGGAGAAAAAAGAGCAATACTTACTTTATTTGAGGAAAACTATAGAATTTATGCATTGGAAAATGAGAACGGATATGTAACCATCCGATTTATTGTAAACTGCGAAAGGCAGACCGGTCGGTTCCGAGTTTCTTGCATGAATATGGATTATGAAGAAATTGAATTTGACAAAAGAATTACTAGTCAGCTTTTGACGCTTACAAAGGAGTTAGAAGGTTGGAATTTTCCACCTCCAAAAAGAAGGAAACTAGATTATTATCAATACTTAACATTTAAAATTGAAAAGGGTCAAATAACAGAAATACTACCATGAGAAAAATAATAATATGTATTTCCTTATTCCCCTTAGTCATGTACTCTCAACCTAATTGCAATGTCTACGAAGGAGATTGCAAGAAAGCTTGTGAATTGGGCATAAAAGCTGAGGACGGACAAGGATCCAGAAGTTCACAGGAAAAATTTGATAGAGCAATCGATTTGTGTCCAGACCAAATTGCATATTTCTATATGGAAAAAGCCGTTCCATATCTTAAAAGAGGAGATTTCACTACATGGAAAAAACTGATCGATAAGGCTGTCGAAATTGACCCAATTGGACAACTAGGATACAGGGGATGGTGTAGATTCCAGTTTTTAAGAGATTATAAAGGAGCTATAAGCGATATTGAATTGCTTGATGCAATTTCAATTGCAGATATTGGATACGCCCAAAATGGTCAACACCACCTTTATACGGTACTTGCACTTTGCTATAAAAAAAATGGAGAAATTGAGAAAGCAATTTCCATCCTTGAAAAGCATATTGGAGTTCCTAATTATGATCCATGGGCTTTTGAATATTTACATCTTGCTGTAATGAAATATGAGGTTGGTGACTTAGAGTCAGCAAAAACATTTTTAGAGAAACAGCTTAATTTGGCTGCCGAGCTCGCGGAAACACACTATTATATGGCAGTAGTTATGAAAAGTCTAGGTGAAGAAGGGTGGGCGAGTCAACTTCAAATAGCTGAGACACTTTATAAAGAGGAGAAAAGGTTGCATGATGTTTATTGTACGCCGCAGGATAAGATTTATTTATCTGATATTAAAAGAGAATTAAAAATCAACTAGTGATTTTTTTAATATTTCTCACATTCAATGTGAAGACAATTAGAAGAAAGATTAAAGCAATAATTAAAGATGTAATCACCGATTGTTCTAATATTTCATTTAACACTATCCCTCCTCCTGCTAACATCATATATCCTAGGATTTTCCATACCTCATAAGGAACAGGATAGTGCTTTTTACCCCAGAAGAAAGAAATAAGCACCATCAAAAAGTAAGTGAAGAAGGTAGCAATGGCGCTCCCCATATATCCTATGATTGGGATTAGCGTCCAGTTTAAAACAAAAGTAGCAATTGCTCCAATAACACTGATATAGGCTCCATAAAGTGTTTTATCTGTTAGCTTATACCAAAGCGAAAGGTTATAAAATACTCCCAGCATTAAACCGCCTCCTAGCAACCATGGAACAGTATCTAGTGCTTCTAGATAACTTGCTTGGCGTAAAAATAATGGCGCAAT
>CAYGTD010000102.1:0-9919 GCA_964352725.1 uncultured Roseivirgaceae bacterium | reverse complement strand
AGAAATATGTTAATTCCTATATTGGAAAGCTTATAAACCGCAAAATTATAAGCTTGTCCTTGTTGCCTTAAACGAGCAAATGGGATGGCGACTATGGCGTCCACAGCCAAGATAAGTGCCAGCCATTGGATCAAGTTGGCTTTATCTGGATAATCTAAGACAGAAGCAATTTCTCCTGACAATAGAAAAATAGCACCAGAGAAAACAATTGAGCTAATTAAAATACTAGTAAGCGCAAGGTTAAAATAATTGTACCCTTTTGACTGAGAGGAGAATCGGAAATAAGCTGTTTCCAAACCATAAATAAAGAACACATTCAAAAAAGCTACATAGGCAAAAAGCTCCGTTACAATTCCATATTCACCAGGAGCGAAAATGGAGGTATAAAGTGGCACAAGTAAGTAATTGAGCATTCTACCCAACACACTACTCAGTCCATATACTGCGGTCTGACTCGCTAATTTTTTAAGAATGGACAATGATTATTCTCCTTTGAAATTGGCAGGACGTTTTTCTAAGAATGCAGCAACTCCTTCTTTGAAATCTTCCGTATTGAAGCACCCAGAAAAGCCGTTGGCCTCTGTCTGATAGCCATTTATACCAGAAGTATAGTTTGCGTTTATTGCATCTATCACCAAACCGATTGCTACTGGTGCTTTGGAAGCAATTTTACTTAATAGCTCAACAGCTTTCTTGTGTCCTGCTGCTTTATCTTCTTCCACGTAGTTTACCAATCCAAACTCAAGTGCTTTTTCAGCATTGATCATATCAGCACTCATCAAATACTCAAAAGCTCTCCCTTTTCCGATGAGCTGAGCTAAGCGCTGAGTGCCTCCATATCCCGGAATCAAACCCAAATTCACCTCAGGCTGACCAAACTTGGCTGTTGGTACTGCAATTCTCATATGTGCTGACATAGCTAATTCACACCCACCACCTAAAGCAAAACCATTTACAAGGGCGATCACTGGTGTATGACAATCTTCAATAGACTGAAAAATTTCCTGCCCTTCTTCCGCAAATTTTCTAGCATGCATATCACTCAAGCCACTGAACTCCGTAATATCAGCTCCAGCTACAAAAGCTTTTTCTCCGGCACCCGTTAAAATGACACCTCGAATATCTCTTGGATTGTCCTGCACGTATTGAAAAGCTTCCCCAATTTCCAGCATTGTCGCTCTATTCAATGCGTTGAGTTTTTTCTCTCGATTTATTGTGATCGTTAAAATGCCGTCAACTAAATCAAGTGCTAGATTTTCGTACGATTCCATAGGTTGAATTGGTTATTTCAGTTTGGAAAGAAAAAGTAAAATTACCTTAATCTGAAACGATTGTCGATTTTAGATTGGTTATCATCACTTCTACCAACTCAGGAAGACCAAATGCATGTTGCCAACTCCAGTCTTTTCTTGCCGCACTATCATCTATGCTTCCTGGCCATGAATCTGCAATTTTTTGTCTGAAGTCAGGATTATATTCAATCTCAAAATCTGGGTATTGCTTTTTTATTTCTACAAAAATTTCTTTCGGCGTAAAACTCATAGCCGCTAAGTTGTAGCTACTCCTCACCCTTACTTTTTCAGGATCTGATTCCATTAAATCAATGGTTGCTTTTACGGCATCATCCATAAACATCATAGGGAGCATGCTATCTTCGCTTAGAAAGCAATCATATTTCACTCCTTCTATTGCCTTATAGAAAATATCGACAGCATAATCTGTTGTACCGCCACCAGGTAATGCCTTATACCCAATGAGTCCAGGGTATCGGAGACTCCTTACATCCACTCCATATTTTTCATGGTAATACTCGCACCATCTTTCTCCAGCCAATTTACTAATTCCATAAACCGTGTTTGGGCTCATTATAGTATTCTGCGGTGTATTTTCTTTTGGGGTATCTGGGCCAAATACAGCAATGGAACTTGGCCAATAAATTTTCTTCAATCGTTTTTTCCCAGCCTCAAGGACAGTTAGTAAGCTTTCCATGTTGAGCTTCCAGGCAAACTCAGGATTTTGCTCCCCTTTTGCAGATAATACTGCAGCCAAATGATACACTTCTTTGATATCATACATTTCCAATAAGTATTGGAAGCGATCTTTATCCATGATATCTAGCTGCTCATAAACCCCATCGGAAATTAATTCTACAGGATGCATTCGCAAATCAGAAGCAATTACATTCTCCTTCCCTTTGAGTTCTCTAAGCTTTAATGTCAATTCTGTGCCAAGCTGCCCGCAAGCACCGATTATAAGTATTTTATCCATTTGGGGTTGGGTTAATCGTTTTGAGTTGGCAAATCTACCTACTGGAGAGGATTTTAAAACCTTCAATGCATTAAATCCAATCAACTTCTTTTTTCATCGTCTCACTATTCACTTTTTTGAGAAAATTGAATTTTATGGAGAAGCTAGTCCTGATTTTTTCGAGTTAAATTTGTGCTTGAATGGAATTTGAAGAGTACCTGAAAGGAAAGAAAATTGATCCTGATAAATTCAAGAAGGGAGAGCCCACACGATTTGAAGAATTCAATCGCTTGTTTGATCAAGTTCATCCCGATAGTTTTACTCAGCAAAAATTATTTTTGATCAATTCCACTCGAAGAAAATATACACTGGCTGATGTGGAGCTGGATAAGAAACCAGCTGCAACTAAGCCAATGCGTCCCAAAATGAAACCTCTAAAACCGAAGACTAACTAATATGTACACTTCTCTTAAATCCAAATTAGAAAAAGAAATTGCTGAGATACACGAAGCAGGTTTATACAAAAAAGAGCGTGTGATTTCATCTCCTCAGGATGCTGACATCACGCTAAGTGATGGGTCAGAAGTCATCAATTTTTGTGCAAACAACTACTTAGGTCTGTCCTCTGACCCTAAGGTGATTGAAGCTTCCAAGAAAGCCATTGATACGCATGGTTACGGAATGTCTTCAGTTCGATTCATCTGTGGCACACAGGACATTCACAAAGAGCTAGAGCAAAAGATTTCAGAATATTTAGGTATGGAAGATACGATTCTTTATGCTGCCGCATTTGATGCCAATGGGGGTGTTTTTGAGCCACTTTTAGGTCCAGAAGACGCGATTATTTCCGATGCGCTCAATCATGCCTCCATCATTGATGGAGTGAGATTGTGTAAAGCTGCTCGATACAGATACAATAACAATGACATGGAGGATTTGGAGAAGCAATTGATTGCTGCCAAAGACGCAAAATGCAAAATCATTGTAACAGATGGCGTTTTTTCTATGGACGGTAGCATAGCTCAACTTGACAAAATCTGTGATCTAGCTGATAAGTATGATGCTGTGGTAATGACAGATGAATGTCACTCTACAGGTTTCATAGGGAAGACAGGACGTGGTGTTCACGAATACAGAAACTGCATGAATCAAGTAGATATCATAACTGGAACTCTTGGAAAAGCATTGGGAGGTGCATCAGGAGGATTTACTTCTGGTAAAAAGGAGATTATTGAAGTGCTTCGTCAGCGATCTAGGCCCTATTTGTTTTCTAATACAGTGGCTCCTTCTATAGTGGGCGCTTCTATTGCAGTGCTCGATATGCTGAGTGAGACCACTGAGCTAAGAGACAAGCTGGAAGACAACACGAAATACTTCCGAACCAAAATGACGGAAGCTGGATTTGACATCAAGCCAGGTGAGCATCCAATAGTTCCTATCATGCTATATGATGCCGTACTATCTCAAAACATGGCAGCCAAGCTGCTAGAAAAAGGTATTTACGTGATTGGGTTCTACTTCCCTGTGGTACCAAAGGGACAAGCAAGAATTAGAGTGCAAATTTCAGCGATTCATGATAGAGCACATCTTGATAAAGCGATTAGTGCATTTACTGAGGTGGGGAAGGAATTGGGAGTGATTTAAGCAACGGCTTCCTCACTAATTTCTTTCTCTAACTTCTTCTCTTTCTTGAGCTCTTTTGGCTCATTCAAATATTTGTTGATTTGCTTTCGAAGTTCTTGAGTCGAAATGTTATGCGAAACAGTTCCATCCATCATGCTTGAGATTTGTCCTGTTTCTTCAGAAACTACAATAATGTAAGTCTCTGTATTTTCCGACATTCCTAAACCTGCCCTGTGTCTTAAACCATACTGAGCAGGAATGTTGTCTTGCTCCGTGACTGGAAGAATACATCTTGCTGCCACGATTCTATCATTGTGTACAATTACAGCTCCATCATGCAATGGACTGTATTTATTGAAGATCGCTAATAGTAATCTTTTGGAAAGTAATGAATCCATCATATCTCCAGATTCAGCATAAAATTTTAAAGGAGAATCAACAGACAGCACTATCAATGCCCCAGTGTTAGAGCCTGCAAGTGACTTTACTGCCTCTACTATGGGCGTTATATTAGACCGGTGCGACTTCCCATTTTGAGTCCAAAATCGCACCTTCTTCATCAATTTTCCCTCTTCAAAAATATTGGTTCTTCCCATCATTAGTAGGAACTTCCTGATCTCTTGCTGAAACAAAATAATGGCCGCCAAAACTCCCACTCCCATGAACTGTCCCAAAATGGTACTTAGAAGTTCCATTTGAAGTGCATTTACAACAAGGTAAATTAAGTATAGCGTGAGGAAGCCCATGAAGACTTTGATCGCTACACTACCGCGCATAAGTTTATAAACTTGAGCAAGCAGGATAGTGACTAAGAGAATATCTAAAATATCCTTAAAGCCTATCTCTAAAAACCCTATTTTAAATGCTAAAATCAATTCAACTCATTTATTAAGTTCACAACTTCTTTTGCTTCCTTTATATCATGTACACGAAGTATCGATGCACCCTTAAACAAAGCTAAAGTATTTAATGCCGTTGTACCATTCAATGCTTGCTCAGCGGTTAAATCAAGTGTTCTATAGATCATTGATTTTCTGGATACTCCAACTAATATGGGTGCGTCCAATCGCTTTAAGCATTCCAAATGATTGAGTAAATGGAAACTTTGCTCCTTTGATTTTGCAAAACCAAACCCTGGATCGATGATTACATCTTTAATTCCTAGTTGCTTACACTTATTCAATACTTCAGAAAAATAAACAATTATTTCTTTCAATAAATCATCATACTTGGTTTGCTTTTTCATGTTTTGAGGCGTTCCTCGCATATGCATGGCAATGTATGGGACATCCAACTCCGCTACCGTCTCGAGCATTGCATCATCCAAATGACCAGCAGAAATATCATTTATTATGTCAGCTCCAGCCGCCACTGCTTTACTTGCAATCTCTGATCGAAATGTGTCAATAGAGATCAAAGCCATGGGAAAAATCTCTTTGATTTTTCTAATAGGGTCAATCACTCTATTTAATTCTTCTTCTACAGAAATATTATCGGCCCCTGGCCTACTAGAGTATCCGCCAATATCTAAAAAGTCTGCTCCATCATTAATCATGCGATCAGCAGTAGCCAAAATTTCATCTATGTGATTTTTTCTGCTATTTGAAAAAAATGAATCTGGTGTTACGTTGATAATCCCCATCACTTTTGGCGATGAAAGATTGACCAGTTCTCCTCTACAATTGATGGTATGTTTGGGGCTCAATGTCTTAGTTTTGCTTTGCAAGTAAAGTTACATGAGACAAGAAACAGAGCAACAATACAAGGAGATCATTTCGGAGTGCAAAGAGATTTTCGCAAAAAAAACGAAAGATTATGGTACCGCATGGAGGATTTTGAGACTTCCCTCTATTACTGATCAGATATACATCAAGGCTCAAAGAATTCGCTCTATTCAGGAAAAAGGTGAAAACAGAGTTGGAGAAGACATTGAAAATGAATTCATTGGGATTATTAACTATTGCATTATTGCTGTCATCCAAATGCAATTGAGTGGCTCTGATGCAATGGAAATTCCATTTGATATCCTAGAACCCAAATACGATAAGGTTGCTCATGATACCATGAATTTGCTTGCTGCTAAAAACCATGACTATGGAGAAGCATGGAGAGAAATGAGAATCGGCTCTATGACGGACATCATCCTTATGAAACTCATGCGGGTGAAACAAATCGAAGACAATGCTGGCAAAACATTAATCTCAGAGGGCATAGATGCCAACTATCAGGACATGATCAACTATTCGGTTTTTTGTTTAATAAAAATGAAAGAAGCATGAAAATATTAAAGGAAATAGCTCGCTACTTTGTCGGAGGACTTTTCATTTTTTCTGGACTCATCAAAGTGAATGATCCTGTTGGCACTGCTATAAAGTTGGAGGAATACTTTGATGTCTTTTCAGTAGACATTGCCCCTTTCTTTGAATGGTTTATTCCTGCGGCATTGTTTCTAAGCGTCTTTCTAAGTGTACTGGAAGTAGTATTGGGCGTTGCACTGATCATAGGCTATCGGATGAAGATTACTTCTTGGATTTTGCTAGCCATGATTGTCTTTTTCACCTTTCTTACCTTTTATTCTGCCTATTTTAACAAGGTAACGGATTGCGGTTGCTTTGGAGATGCAATAAAACTCACACCATGGGAGTCGTTTTACAAAGACATTATTCTCCTCTTTTTCATCGCAATCATCTTCATTAAAAAGGGAGAGTATAAACCATTCTTTTCTCCACTTTTCAGAGAAATAAAAGTGGTTGGGACAACAGTAATTATGATTGGGTTTGCAGTCTATGCTATTCAGCATCTTCCTTTCATTGACTTTCGATCCTATAAGGTAGGGGCTCATATTCCTAGCTTAATGAAAAACTCTGAACCGCTCAAGTATGTATACATCATGGAAAAAGACGGAGAGCGAGTTGAATTTGATACTTATCCAACTGAGTCTGGTTATACTTATGTAGAAGCTAAACTCACTAATCCTGATGCAGCAGCCAAGATCACAGATTTGAATGTATGGATAAATGATGAAGATAAAACCGACGAACTACTTAGAGGAATTAAATTATTGATTATTGTTCATAATTCTGACAAGGCTTCATTGAAAAAGATGGATCGCGTTAGAAATCTTACCTATCCAAATCCTCGCTTCGAAACATGGATTTTAACTTCTTCTGGATATGAGATTTTCGAAGAGTTCAGACATAAAAATCAGTTAGCAGCTCCATACTATTTTACGGATGCTACCGTACTGAAAACTATCGTTAGATCAAATCCGGGAATAGTTCTCTTAAAGGACGGAACAGTTCTTGGAAAGTGGCATTATAACGACACGCCGTTGGCGGATGATATCATAGAAATTCTGAATAGACAGTGAGTCAAAAAATATTTTTGATCGGTCTTCCTGGCGCTGGAAAAACCACTATGGGTTTAGAACTTGGGCTGCATCTCACACTTCCTTTTATTGATCTAGATCAGGAAATAGAAAAGGAAACTAAACAGTCTGTCACAGAAATTTTTACTCAGCAAGGAGAGGCTCATTTTCGTCAGTTAGAAAGAATTCATCTTCAAAAAGCGATTGAATCAATTCCCTCTTTTGTAATGGCTACTGGTGGAGGAACTCCTTGTTTTTTCAACAATATCGATTTGATGAAGAATGTCGGGCAAACCATTTTTATCAATACATCTATTGAAACAATAAAAGGGCGACTTGAAAAAGATTCAACTCGCCCCTTAATGAATAGCAACACTCTTGAAAGTCTTCTAGAAAAAAGAAAAGAATTCTATTCTTTGGCTGAAAATACGGTGCTCAAGTTGGATGAATTGATCAGCCTTTTCCCCCTTAAAAATTAAATCCTAGCGTCACTGCAACAGAAGTATTCCTGATATCAGATGTAGCTAATGGTTGATTATTTGCAATAGAGTAAGGTGCATAAGTCGCATTTCTAATTCCATTCACCACAGCAAAATCCAGATAGTAGTCAGAATTACGATACCCAAAGCCAAACGTAATATTCTCTATGTCTTTTATATTAGAATCTTTGTAAGGACTAGGGAATATTGCATAACCGCCTCTTAATCGGAAATTATCAATTCTAAATTCCCCACCTAGTCTAACATTCATGACGTTACCATAAAGCTGTTCAATCTCTCTATTATCCGCAATGGGAGAAAAATCATTCGAATTTATAGTTGCATTTGAATAATTCACAAACTCTAAATCACCAGTTATAAATCCATTCTTCCCAAGAAAAAGAGCTGTACCAAGTGCTAGTTTTGCTGGTGATCTTAACCTGAAATTAGAAACAAATAAATCACTTCTATATGGATCGATGGAAGCCAGATCAACTTGTGAACCATCATTCATTCCTGTAGCCCCCTGATTCCACGCTGCGTCAAGGTCTAAAAAGCTTTCTTCGTCCAATGAAAAGAATGTTGGAGAAGTATAACTAAGACCAATCGTCATGATGTCTATCGGTCTTACAATCAGTCCAAAATTAAAATTGACTCCAGAACCACGAACAGATAAGTCATTGACTACCGTTAAACTGTTTAATGAATCTAAATCCTCAGTTCCTTGGAGAAATTCTGACTCAGTAAAAACTTTATTTTGCTGATAGTTAAGAATCTGCACTCCCATACCACCTCCAAAATAGAATCGATCGTCATAGTTGCCTCCATAGGCAATATTCAATTGATAATGTGAACCAGATTGTGTAATTCGTTCTCTTTGGACCGGAAATCCTCCTACATTAGGAGAGTAGAAAATACCATCCATATCCTCATTTTCATCTATGAGATATTGATCAAAAGCTGCATAAGCTAATTCACTAATTTCGTCAATGGTCTGGCCTTCACTATCCGCAATGATCTGATCAATGATTGAGTTCGTGTTATTGAATCCTGAATAATCTCTCCTTAGATTAAAGTCATTCATTCTACTTAAAGAGATGGCCATTGACCCTCCTTTAAACTTGTCGCTTGCGTAAGGGCTCGTTCCAAAATTGATTACTGTTCCTATGTTAGCAAAATGGAAGTTATTTTTGAATGTTTCATTCGGATCATGAAACGTTAAATCTCCATTTGTTTCAAATGTAGAATACTCCGTGTTTGCCGTATTAAAATTCAACGAAGGAGTAAAGCTGAATATACTCTTTGTGAAAAATCCCAACCCTGCAGGATTAGATACCGCTGAGCTAATATCCCCACCAAGTGCTATTTGTGCACCACCAATCGCTTGCATTCTAGCAGTACTACCTAGACTGTAATTTGACTGCCCATAAAGCAATGCGTCTTGATAATAACCAAAAGGACTTCCTTGAGCATTAGATATAACTGAATAGCTAACCAGACTTAATATGAGTATTAATCTTTTCATTTTCTTTTAATTGAGTGTTACAATTAATTTCCTCTCTTAGAACGACTTGAGCTTGATCTGCTACTGGACGATGAGGATCTACTAGAAGAACCACTGCTTCGTGAGGATCCGCCTGATGATCTAACTGAGCCCGAACTACTTCTAGAAGAACCGCCAGAAGAGCGTACTGAGCCAGAACTACTTCTTGAAGAAGAACCTGATGATCTATAAGAACCTGAGCTACTTCTAGATGAACCACTAGAAGAACGAACCGATCCTGAACTAGTACCTCTTGAAGACGGGGTATAAGTCGAATTTGATCTAGAACTTGAAGAGCTATTGGAATTTACTGATCTACTACTTCTTGTTGAAGTTGCCGCTGCGCTTCGCTGCGAACGGTCATAATATCGAGATTGAGCTTCACTATAATCTCTTGAGGTACTGTTGCGACTTACGGAACTTCTAGAACTTGTTCTTCCTGAAGAAGAAACCGCTCCTCCTCGTGAAGTTCTAGCACCTCTTACTACTGTTCTCGTGTTTGCGAAAGATCTATTATTACGATTATAACCATCATAAAATCCAGCATAGTATGAATTTCCATAAAAGGGTCTATTCCAGGAATTCCATCCACCTCCCCAGCCCCAGTTGTTCCAGCCCCAAACAGCATACCAACCACACCCACCCTTACAACCCCAACCA
>CAYGTD010000101.1:0-11642 GCA_964352725.1 uncultured Roseivirgaceae bacterium | reverse complement strand
AGGACGCCAGGTTTTCATCCTGGTAACAGGGGTTCGATTCCCCTACGGACTACCATAAAGCCTTGTAACTAGCTGATATTCAGAATGTTGCAAGGCTTTTTTATTGCGCTACTGTCGTTATTACTGTCGTGACCCGGAAAACCATAACATTTAGATTATACAATAGCTTTTTGGATGAAGTAAGTAAAATTACTAATCCTAATTTCTTTGCTTCTGGGTCGGAGTTTTATAATCGACTTTCTGCATGCAACCACCAATTAATAACAAATGCCAAATCTTTACTTAACGAGGAAATAGATCCTATTACAAAATACGGGAAGTTCCTGATCGAAGAAGAATATGATGCTATTAAAATTATTGAAGCAGATGTAATTATTTATGGTATTGAAAGTGACATTCTATTAATTATTAATAAGGAGTTCTATGCTAATTTAAATCTTGAATTGAATGAATTCAGGTCTAAATATGATTTTGAGCAAGATGACTTGCAAGTTCAGGAAAGAAACAAGTACGGATCTGAACTTCTACGCGAATTATTGAAGAGTTGGAAGGATTTAATTAAATCAACAACAAAAAGACAACCTACAGTAAGAAGAAGTTTTGACATGCTTTGGAAAAATAAAGACTTACTCTTATCACTTGACAGGGAGCTTATTACCAAAGGAATAATATCCAATGAGAAGAGCTGGAATAAAGATGGACCACTCGCGGTTCATTGTTGTAGATTTCTTCTTGATAATACTCCATACTTATTTCACCCTAAAAGCGACAGTAGCTCCAAAATTAATGAACATGAATTCATATTAGCTTTTGATACCTATTATAACGTTAGGCAAACTCCTGAAAACTATAGAAGTGCAAATGCCAAAAAGCTAAATGATGATTTCCTCTTTATCAAAAGCCTACAAGACTTTTAATCTTTTACAATTGTAAAAGCTGTAAAGCATTTTATAGCAATAGATTACCCATATCTACCCATCACAATGGTTCTTTGCATCATGCAGGACGCAATAGAGCAAATATTGGAAAATGTTATAAGAAGAATTCTGGTTGAGGAGCTTTCAAAAATTGGAAAAACCGAATCCCCAGACGAAATCCTAAATCAGACCCAAGCCTGCAAATTCTTAGGTATATCCAAGCCTACCTTCAACAAACATGTCAAATCTGGGCAAATACCGGTTTATCGAATAGGTGAGCGAAAACTATTTAGGCGGTCTGAACTCCTCTCCTGTTTAGAAAACTTCAAAGCGAGAAATATATAATGAACTACATAATACACATTAAAACCGTGAATTCTATTTTTCAGTCCGAGGATAAATTCAAATCGGGGCATATTTCACTCTATATGGCATTATTCACTAAATGGAATTCATTGAAGTTTAAGAATTCCTTTACCATGTCTCGCAAGGAATTGAAGCTCAAAGGGAAGATTGGATCGAATAGCACTTACTACAAATATTTGGCTGACCTGAGGCAAAGGGGTCTAATACATACCAAAGAAGACAAAAAGCAACATGTAGCCACCACTTTCATCCTTGTTCCATTTGATACTAAAATGAACCAAATTAAGTCCGAAAATGAATCAATGATTGATACAAAAGTGGACACATTAAAAAAACCTATCTCTTTCAAACAGAAACATTTCCCATTTAGAAAATTAGAAAATAATAATAATAAGGATTATGCAAAACCACTCTGAAATAGTCAAATCCAATGAAAAGAAATTCATGCGAATAATTAATCAATTTAAATTATTTGCTCAGCAAAAATTCAACTTTGAGTTTAGAGTTGAGGAAATAGATTTATTAGCGGTTAGAAAAATTATTGCCTATTTCTTTTTTTCTAATGATGAAATAGCCTTTTTAAATCATTATGATAAGATGGAATTGAATACCAGAAAAGGTGTATTTATAGTAGGTCCCGTTGGTTGTGGCAAAACTTCCCTATTAAGTATAATTAGATCTATGAATCTGAATACTTCGAATTTATTTGATATAAGAAGTCAAATTAGCATAATAAATTCCAAAGAATTAGTTCTAGAGTTCGCCAAAGAAGGCAATGTTTGTCTTTATAACTATATATCAGACTTGCTAGACAATCGGCCCCACCAGGGTATTCATTTGAATCGAATTGGCACATTAGTGATTGATGACCTTGGTCATGAAACCCCTTATAATTATTATGGGAATAGAACAGATGTTATTGAAGATCTATTGGTATTTAGATATAATGGCTTTCAAAAAAATGGTCTAAAAACCCATGCAACCTCTAATCTAAATTCTGATGAAATTAAGGAGCGATATGATTTAAGAAGTGCCAGTCGAATGAAAGAGATGTTTAATATTATAAGCTTTGATCGTAAGTCAACAGACAAAAGAAACTAAGCCCGAATTTTCAACACAAAAGACACCTGTTATCCCATTTTATTTTGATTAACTGCTTTACCATTTAGAATATAGTAAATGAAATCAATTAAATTCAACTGAAAATTATTGAAAGGTGCCTATATCTTATAAACCACAGGATTCATTACGGGCAGAGTGGCATAAAAAGATCAGGCAAAAGCTAGTTGAAGAAAAGTGGCTGGCCGGGTAAGGAGCATGCAGAGCAATCAATTTCAATATAAGTTGAGGATAAGTAAAGGTTATGAAGGTTTTAAGTTTTAACGTAACAGTGTTATTAATTTAGAAATGATTTCAGAATGAAAGCAAAATCGAAAATCGAAAGACTCGAAGAGTTTGAACAATCAGACTTTCAATAAATGTTTCTTGAAATAATAAAAAGGATAGGATACACAAGTGTCCAATCATATGATTCTGAATTCATTTCTGCAGATGAAAAGAGTGCTCTAAAAACAAACAAACATGTATTCTTTTTGACTATGGAAAGTCTGTCTGGAGTGGAAGATGATTTAGTGGTAAATCATATTGTTGAAAAACTTCAAAAACATGCTCTGGCAAACGATAAATACTCATTTTTCATTGTTTCTACTCAATACATATCAAATGGTTTTGAAAAGAAACTGCAAAACAAAGCAGTAGGATTTAATGTAGAGTTTAAAGGACGAGATGAAACTATATTATTAATAGATACTTACTATAAAGACTTCTGGAAGCATGACGATCGCGTCCTAATTGATTATGAAAATGAATTTATTGGATCAATAAATGAAGATACTGATTTAAAAAAACTCAAAATTTTTAATGAAAAATATGATAAAGTATTAAAGATTTTCATTGAGCCAAGAATCTATTCAATTAAAGAAGATCCAGAATCAGGTAAACCCACAAGAAAGAAAATTGGGCTGACAAGTGTTTGTTGCGAAGGCAATTCGAAACTAATCTCGGGTGATGCTGGAGCAGGAAAATCTACATTGTTAAAAAAAATAGCGGAAACCTATATTGATCAAAATCGAGAGGCTGGAATTAAAAAGAATATACCAGTTTATATAACATCCCTAGATTTCATTGAATCTGAGTATGACTTAAATGAGCTACTTAAATCAAAGCTTTCTGTCCATTTTTCAACGGATTTTTATGAACTAGCATCCACATACAATATTCAATTATTGATCGATTCAATTGATGAGTTTTCCAGCCAACTTCAAAAGAAAATCTTCGAGCAACTCAATGAACTATCTGAAAAGAAACTCATCACATTTATACTCGGTACTAGAAATTCGGAGGAAATAAAGGATCATCAAGGCAATAAGGATTTAGATTCTTATCACATTGAGAAATTCAATCAGGATCAAATCAGGAGTTACATTGAAAACTTTTTTCCTGATAATTCAAACAAAGCCGAGAGCCTTCTAGATGCATTACGGGATAATCGAATTTTGGAACGTCTACCAATCACACCTTTGACATTATCACTTGTGTCAATCTTATATGAAGAGAGAAATTTTGAGATACCAGCCACAATAGCAGATATTTATGACAATTTCAATCATTTACTACTTGGCAAAGCAACTGTGTCAAGTAGAATTGAATTTATAGATATCTCTTTCGCTGAGCGTATATTATCATTGTATGCATTTGAACTATTACACCGTGATAGTCATTCACCAATGACAAATAATGAATTCTTTAATTTCTTTGAAGTTTATTTCAAAGAAAAACAGTCATCGCTTGGAGAGGCTGATATTAAGAAGTTTCTTTCTCATTTGACTAGTAATTCCGGTGTTTTAGAAGTTAAGGAAGCAAAATATATTCAGTTCAAACACAGTTCGTTTTTGGAATACTATGCAGCCAAGGAGTACTTTTTGCATAGAAGAGCAGAGAAACATGAAAATGAAATTGTAGAAAACTTTTTTGATCCAATATGGCAAAATACGGCAATATTTTACGCTGGCATGTCAAAGGATATGCCAGAGTTTCTTGAAAAAATCATTAAAAAAGTAAGTACTGCAAATATTTTTCATCAGTATTTTTCATCCGTCAATGGGCTAGGGTATTTATTACAGGCGTTGTATCAAACAGATAATGACATAAGGAAAAAGGGGATTTTCCAAGCCGTAGAAACTAATATTGAGGCACTAGATCTGCTAAAAAAGCTTGCTCAGGATGAACAAGTACTTTTTAAAAATTATAAACTCCCAATACTGTCGTTAATAAATCTGACCTATTTCTATGAGAACTTTAATTCGATAGCTCTCAAATATCCATTAGAGTTATGCTTCAACGAGTATTTTGATAAATATAAGTTGGATAAATCTGACGAGAATAATGGTTATCGGGCTCTCAAAATTGCTTTGACTTTAAATTCACCAAGACTAAATTCTATTGAATTTATAGATAAGCTGATAGAAGAGACAGAAATAACTTCAAATCCATATCTATCACTAATTGCGCTTTTTGCCATCGATATCAATGGCACATCATCTTCTGATATAAAGAAAGAACTTAAAAAGAGTCTGAAAAAGAATCCATCGGCAGTAAAAGAAATTCAAGAGTCCAGTTTGGGAAAACTTCGATTTTCTGCCCTGGATAATATATATCCAAAAAGAAAGGTGAAGCTAATTGTTGAGGGTAAAACCGATGTTCAGATCATTGAACATGCATATATGACTTTGATGAACGGAGAAAGACCATATTGGAATATAAGTTCACCTAAAAATGGAGGAAATGCAAGGAGTGTCGGTGACGTAGTTAATGCAGGAGTGAATACAATAAATGATGACGAATACCTGATTGGAATTGTTGATAACGATAATGAAGGAATAGGTATTTTTAACGGTCACATTAAAGACCTAATTATTCAGTCAGATTCTAGAATTAAAAAAGATAAAGACTTCAATGTATACGCCATCAAATTGCCTATTCCACAACGTTTATCACATTATCACAAGGAAAAACAGACTTTAAATTACTTTGAGTTAGAGCATTATTTTCCTTATGAATACCTTGAAGAGCACAGCATGATCAAAGCATCGGGTGTACCTGAAGTTCACGAAATACGAGATAATAAATCAGCATTCACAAAAAAGGTTTTGAAGGAAACAGATAAATCACTCTTTAGCGACTTCATTGATTTATTTAGACTTATTGATTCTATCACAGGTCATGATAATGACTATTAATTATTGTGTTTAGTAGGATTAGTAAGTGTTACCGCCCTTTCGGCCTTAGGCCGAAAGGAGCAAAAACTAGATAGCACAAGATCGCTTGAGTAAAGTATATCTTCTTATGGTAGAGGGACTCTTGCCAGTGGGATGGATTGGTGAACTCAAGGAGCCTTTAGAAGTAGAATCTAAGTTCTTTGAGGTGATACTATACCCCTATTGGGGCGTTAAAGTGGTAAGACTGAAATGACTAAAATTCCTCCGGTGTAATTCCAAATGCATTGATAAGTTTCATTAGGCTAGAGAAGCGAAGGTCCTTCCCTTTCTCGTATCTTCCATATTGAGCCCTTGAAATATCATGCTTGTAGGCGACATAGAGGCATTCATTTTGAGAGCACTTGGTAAGGGCTTATAACCCCTTAGGTACCCCTTCCTTTCTTAACTACTCAAGACTAAGTTCACCTTTTAGTTTCTGATTGAATTGGATGCCTCGTCCAAGCCTTTTCATTTTGGTTATGTAGTTCATCTGCATTCTGGTCCATTGATGTGTAGGCCAAGTGGTTTCAGGGAATCCAAGAGATCTAATGACATTGTAAAATGCCTCAAATTTTTCCTGCTTTGTTAAAAGGCTGGTATAGTATATAACAGTTTTCAACACCTCGGTCATTTGTGAGACAATCTCCTTTTCGGGTTTGAATCTCATATCAATCTCCTGTGATAAAAGATAAGGTTCAACAACCTGCATATATCGCTGTGATTGGAAGAGTGTATCTTTTAAATGAAGTGCCATAATGAAATATTTTTTTGATTTATCAATATAAAAATAAGTTAAACATATTTTGATTTTAATTCAATCGGTAAATCAAACTCATCATTCATCATCAAGCATATTTTGATTTAATATTTGATCATATAAGAAAGCCCCAAATCAAAAAATGATTCAGGGCCTTATCATTAAGAACTAGCTTTCAAGCAATATAATAAATAGTTATTTGAAATCCTTATTCTCTCTCGGGGTATCTCACAGGAATCCCCCCTCCCATTTGGTCATGGGAAAACACTTTTATTTAGGGGGTGGGGGGTCTGTTTTATGAAGGTGGATTTCTTGAAAAAGTACAGCAGTGTAGGTATAACTAGTTTTATGTTAAGTAAGAAATCTTAGATAAATACTATTAAAATAACCCCATTTACTACCAGATACCGTTAGACCTTGGTAAAATAACATTGCAAATGTAAAATCCTCCTTTTGTGCTTTTCTGGCTCTTCCTTCTCTCCCTTGCAGTATCTGTTATGTCACTTGAAGCAATGAGACTCACTCCTATTAAATTGAACTTTAGAAGTGAATATTGAACCATTTATATCATGATTCTACTTTGATCAATTCTTGTATTTTATTACCTGAGTTATTTTAACTTTATGGTATTATGTTACTCCCAGCTCAAATATCAACGATAGAAGATTACCTGATTAAGTTTCAGAAAACAAGAAGGGTAATTGATTCGGCAGGTGTGACCATGACTGAGTTTCATATCCTTTTATTGCTTGCCCAATCCAATGCCAGTTTCAAGTTTTATAATACATCTGATATTGTCAATGAACTTGAAATGGATCGAGGTTGGATCTATCAATCTGTTAGAACCCTTATTGAAAAAGGCTTTGTTGAAAAAGACATAAACGGTATGCTTAACACTACCGTAGCAGGCAATCTGCTTTTGATTAGGCTTTAGGGTAATGTCATTTTCGAATACGATTTACTTTCTCCCCTTCTATGTCGGTCTTAGAATTACTACTTGGTATAGGGTATTTGCGCTGGAGCCACATTTCTTAGGCGTTGGAATTCAATAATAGGTATAAGGATAAATGACGTGGAATATTTGTCTCCAGATTTCATTTTAAACACTTCCTTAGGATAAGAATTAGTGTGGATTAGAATTAATTCACACTAATTCTTATGTTTTCTTCCAAACCAGAAAAAAGGATTGAATATTTAAAATATAAGATTGAGTAAAATCGAATAAATACTGATAAAGCTTTCGTTTCCGAGTGGTTTCCCAGGGCTTATTTAATATATCTTAATTACGCTAAATAGGAACACCTTGATCCTTTTGCCATGCCTGTGAGGTAGCTCCACTAACGACATCTATTGTGGCTGTCTCTATCTCGCGTTTTTATAACAAAATCTCCGCCGGGCTTACACCCATACCGATTATCCCCTGGCTGCCAAGCACCTTTGTTTGATGGCCATTAAAACTATTGGTGTTAGTGCCCATAAAGCCTGCATCCATACCTGTAAGATATTGAAACTGTAAGTGGATATTATCAAAAGTTTCTCTCCCATTATTCCAATTGATCTATTACCCAAAAACCATATGTTTTTTCAGGCATCTCATTAAGCACGTGATTGATAAAATCGGTCCCATAGGTAGTTAAGCCCTGAAGTGCTCTTTGCATATCCTCCAATTGACCATCCGCTCTCATTTAAGATTAGGACAGATCTTCGCTAGTAACCCTTTCACTTCTAATGAAATGCTTAAAATCTTGCCGTTTCATTTTTTATAAATTAGAAGTATTTGATTCTATTAACGCGTTTTGATATTGATGTAATTTCCAATAAAATGGATTTAAACAATTCATTAATCAATCTCTTGAATGATATCGTATTAAGTTTACACTTTTTGATATTACATATGGAGGACTTTTTCAGATATTTGACATCCGGACCTGAAGACAAGCAATGGGGAATATTTTTGACAGTAAGCGGAAAGTATACAGCCGTACCGAATTCGACATACCCACAGAAAACGCACCCTTCAGGGTATTACTTCGACTGGCACTCTGGTAGGGTGCTTAGTGAATACCAGTTGATTTTTATTTCGGAAGGGAAAGGCATTTTTCAGACCGATTCAAGCGAATTTGAAGTGAGCCCCGGAACAATCATGGTGGTGGAGCCGGGCACGAAACATCGCTACAAACCAGATCCCAAAACTGGCTGGACAGAATACTATGTAGGCTTTGATGGTAAATTAGCTGAGCATTTTTTATCCAATACTTTTTTAGATCTGAAGAAACAACCTACTTACCACTGTGACAATCAACTTGAGATTTTTGATTCATACCGAAAAATCTATGATCTGGTACGCACTCAAAAGCCGGGATACCATCAAATAGCTTCAGGATTGATAATCAAAATGTTAGGTTATATCAATGCACAGCTAAAGTCAAAAAACTTTGAGGGAATGCAAGTAGAAAGTCTTATCAATGACGCTAAAAGCCACATATGGGAACATGTGCATGAAAATGTTGATTTAAAAAAATTCTCAAAAAGTCAGTCGGTCAGCTACTCCTATTTTCGAAAGGTTTTTAAGCTTTATACAGGTATTGCCCCACATCAATACTGTCTTGATCTGAAGATAATGCGTGCTAAAGAATTACTTGTATTCAGTGGAAAAAGCGTGAAAGAGATCACCTACGAATTAGGGTTTGATTCCATCCATTACTTCAGCCGTCTTTTCAAAAAGAAAACGGGAGTGTCTCCAAGTCAATTTAAAGTGGTTAGAATTTCTGATCAAAATTAGACAGGCCAGTTAACAGTATAGCCACATCTGAGTAATTGGAAAAGTTGATAAATTCAGACTATACTAGCAGCACCCTTTATTTTTGGCTACTCCGCAACTTCTGTTTCTCATCAAGCTGTTCGCGCAATAGATCAACCAGCTGTGGATTATCTTCAGCTATATTTCTTCCTTCTTTTTCTGTAGAAGTATGATCAAATAATTCCACATCCCCTGATTCATGCTGTGTAAATCGGTGGGTTGCTGTTCTGAGGGTAGCGGCATTTGGTGAATAAGAAAATGCAATTTGTGATGGTGTAATACTACCTTGTAAAACTGGAACAAGCGATTCCCCATGAGAAAACTCAGGAATTGAAAGACCGGTGAGGTCACAGAGTGTTGGAAAAATATCGACGGATTCTACAATCCAAGATGATGTCGACTGATTTATCCCAGGACCAGCAATAATCAAAGGTGATCTCAATGCCTCCTCAAATAAATTGTGCTTGCCCCAGATAGCATGTTCTCCAAGATTCCATCCATGATCTCCCCATAGCACCACAATGGTATTGTTATCTAAACCGGACTTTTTCAATTCTGCCAGAACTTTACCGACCTGAGCGTCAGCATAACTCACACAGGCGGCATAATGTCGTCTCACCTCCAGTGCGAATAGACTGTCTTCATTGGGATCTTTTCCCCAATTATTGTAACGCATAAATTCACCGGATGGAAACCAGGTGGATTCCCAGGAAGGTTTTTCTGGATTGCGAACTGCCGGCAACTCTACACCTTCATATAAATCATAATAGGATTTTGGCGCGCCGAATGGCAAGTGCGGTTTGATGATTCCAACTGCCATGAAAAACGGATTGGATCCATCTTGGGACAATAGCTTGATTTGACTCACAGCCTCTTCTGCGATCAATCCATCTGGATAGATTTCATCTGGCCCCTCCTTCGTTTGGAAAACATCCATTTTACTCGGATTCTCTCTGATTTCACCATTGGCCAAACCATGCATGGCTCCACGCGGATGCCTCCAAGATCCCACGGGCATTAGCTGCCGATCCCAAGCATTCGGCATTTCAACATTTGATTGATCATCCCAATCTTCACCACCCCACCCTCCTGGATGATGCGATACTTTACCAATTGAAACGGTGGTATAACCAGCTTGCCGAAACCACTCAGGCATACTTGGAGGCACATTGGCTCCAGTCGCAATGGATTCAGCACGCTTGAAAATTGCATTGTTGGTCGGATTACCATAAAGTCCGGTAAGCAAAGTGTACCTTGATGGCCCACAAGAGGGTGAGTTGGCATAATGGTTTTGAAACAAAACACCTGACCTAGCAAGTTGATCTATGTTAGGAGATTTGATATAATCAACTCCATAGCTTTTCAGCTCAGGCCGTAAATCGTCTACACAAATCAAGAGCACATTATAAGGTGATTTTGGATCTTCCTCATCGCAACTAAATAAGAATGGAATAAGACAAAGCCAGAATATGGTTCCTAGACCTTTTAGGAATGAATAGTTTGTTGCTTGAGACTCTTCTTGTCTTATAAATGGTATCCGGTCAAATTGATTTTTCATCTTCACATTTATAATGTTTTGACTCTACAATCTTACTCAATCTCACCATTGACTGCAGCAAATCTTCTGCCACGAAAATGGACTTATTGTAATATTGAAAATTATGGTGTTTAAAGATAGCTCGCAAAGTTGAAATGCGATTTTATTCATATTTTAATCAATCTGGTATTTCCCCAATAAATCAACAAACGCCTGTTTCCTCGCTTCTTTGTCTGGTTGATACTCAGGGTTCAGCTTCGGCCAATATCTTTTATCGACGTTTTCAGTCAACCATGTGAGCAGTTTCCGAGTCAGAGTTTCAGTCCGCCACGGATCGGCAATAACCAGATTGTTTTCTTCATATGGGTCATTCACTATATCAAAAAGATATTGTCGGCCATACCAGTCAAAAATCAGTTTGAAATCCCCCTCTCTTATGGCTGAATGCGGAGTAAGCGGTAAATCGTCAAAAGGATTGAGATAAATCACATTAAAGGGATAATGCCAGTAATGTGTGGTTTTGCTATAGGTCTCGTCATTCGTTTTCGAATCATCCAAGAGCGACTTGAAACTACGCCCATCTATGTCCACTTCGTTGTAATATTTCTCCAAGTCATAACCAGCGAAATCCAATATTGTCGGAAATAGGTCAGTACAATCCACAGGCACATTGCTCCATTGATTGTCTGGAATTTTTCCTTTCCACCTAAATACGAGTGGCACCCTTATCCCTCCCTCTGTAAGACAGGCTTTTCCTCCTACGAATGGTGTGTTTTTGGTACCAATATGATTGTTAGCTACATCCTGATCAATTCCTCCATTATCCGACATGAAAATCACAATGGTATTCTCCTCTAATCCAGTTTCCCTTAGCTTATCGAGGATCTTTCCGACCGATTCATCGAGGCTTTTGATCAAGGAGGCATAAACAGGTTCATTATGTCCATTC
>CAYGTD010000100.1:0-11668 GCA_964352725.1 uncultured Roseivirgaceae bacterium | reverse complement strand
GAAAGACCTATGATGATTCCCGCTACTCCTGCGGAGGCAAATATTCCTATCCCAATTTCTCTAATACTATCGAATGAAAGAAGTATTAACCCAATTGCCGTCAATACAATAATGAAAACAATTACTTTTTGGAGGATATTGAGCTGAGTATGTAGTTTCCGCGACTCTAAGTTATCCTCTTTTGAAATATCATATTTACTTAAAACTTTTGCTTTACCTATTCTGAGAAGGATTATAATTAGCCAAGCAAAGCTGGTGATCAAAAAGTTTGATTTTTGAGCAATGAATAAAGTAAAATCAACCTTTGAAAGTTGAGCTACATAATTCAGTAATGGTTCCATCACAAATAATGTAGTGATTAATAATAGGCATATGATCAATTTATAATATTTACTCATTTTTTCTATTTTATGACTCAGGACTTCAAATACGAATCAAGTGTTTTAGACTTTGTTCTACCCAAAGAAAAGCTATATCAACTGAAAAATGAACGAATCATATTGTGTAATCTGTCAATTCTGCTTAAGTAGATTCTCGGTTTAGTATCCAATAATTCAGTTCGGCTATATAACAACCATAACCTGAGGATTCGATTTTTTGAATAGGTTAAACTCCATCTTCATTTTATTCGAGAAGTCATTTCCTTCTATACAGATCATTTGAAGATTGGTAGATTTTTTTATCCAGTGCAATATCTCAGTTCCTCCTATATCACTGATTCCACAATTAACTAAACCAATTTCTTGGATTGATATTGGTAGACTTGAAGCTATTGCGATAGCTCCCGAATCGCCTATTAAATCATTATAGCTTAAGCTTATTGATTTAATGAAAAAGTGATTGCTTTTTCTGAATTTAAAATAGTGGAGATAGCAATTACATCCTGAGAATTCAGTTCTATATTTCTCAAATGCAATAAGCTTGATTCTTTTGAGTCTGTTTCTAAGATTTTTGCTCTCTTAATGCATTCCGAGGTTTCTTTTTTTCCAGGATCTGAGCTATTCTTTTCCGTGTATTATAATCAGCTTCCAAACTTAGCTTTATAGTCAATGATGCTTTGATTGATGACTTCCATCGCTACTTCTCTATTTTGGAATTCCTCTACTACTACAGTTTTATCTTCTAGTTTTTTATAATCTTCAAAAAAACTTCTCAACTCTTTCGTTAAGTGAGGAGGTAGTTCATCAATGTCATTGATGTAATTCACGCTCATATCATTTGCAGCTACAGCAATGATCTTGTCATCCATTTCTCCTCCATCAAGCATTCGCATCACGCCAATGACTTTTGAGTCTACAAGACACATGGGAACAATGTCAATTTGTGAAATCACCAATATGTCAAGCGGGTCTCCATCATCACAAAATGTCCGAGGAATGAATCCATAATTCGCCGGATAATTAATGGATGAGTACAATACTCTATCCAGCATAAGCATACCTGAGTCTTTATCTAACTCGTATTTAGCTCTACAGTTTTTAGGAATTTCTATGATACCCGTCACATGTTCTGGGACATTTTTTCCAATTGATACATTATGCCATGGGTTTGCATTCATATTTTCGTTATTTAAGTGTGGTTTTTTGCAGTGTCTTCTATCTATTTATAAGCAGAAGCATAGAAGCAACTCCTTTTCAGCTATAAAGATAGATTAAGAAAAAATTGGTGAATTACGCTTTAGTGTTAAACATAACCACGCACTTTTAAATTATTCTTTTGAAAAAATTCAATTTTTGAATTTCGGAAACGAAATGGTAGCTGTTGTCCCTTTGCCTTTTTTAGAGTCAAATTTTATTTTTCCGTTGTGTTCGTGAAGTATATAGTCCACTAAGTATAGTCCAAAACCTTTTCCTTTATTAGGTTCTTTTGTTGTGAAAAATAGATTTTCCATTAGTCTTAAAGTACTTTGACCAATACCTATTCCATTGTCTTTTATAGTAACCACTGATGATGTATTACTATATTTAGTATCTATTAAAATTTCTCCTACGTTTTCAATTGATTGAATACTGTTTTTAATCAATTCTTTAAAAAGCTGTTTCAATTCATTATCACTACCTAAAATAAAAGTGGACTTAGCGTGATACCTAAATGTTATTTCTTTATCGTAATCTATATCTTCTTTCATTTCGTCAACACATTCGTTAATGATGTCTCTTAGATCACATTTTTGATACTTCTCACTTTTACTGGTTTGAAATTTATTTAGAATATCAAGGATGTGAGAAGTTCTAGAAATACCTTCCTGAATCGCATCTAAAAATTTACGCTGATGCTCCGTCCAATCTTTTTGCGATCGTTTCAAAGCTTCAACTCCTCCACTAATAAAATTTAATGGGTTATTTATCTCATGTCCTAGACCAGAAATAAGTATCGCCATGGAAGCTCTTTTCTCTGCTTTTATAAGTTCTTGTTGGGTAGTCTTTAATTTTCCTAAAGCTCGCGCTAGGAAATAGGAAAGAATTAAAAAAAATACAAGCGCAATTCCAACGATATAGATGAGCATTTTCTGCTGTGAAAGCTGACTTTCTTGCAGTGCTAATTCAATATTTTTCGTTTGCTTATCTCTATTTAGATTTTCTATTTCTATTTCTTTTTTCTCAAGGTCATGAATAGCACTCAGTTGTAGGGATTTATTTAAACTACTAATGGAAAATATACTATCTGAGTTCTGTTTTGTCAGTTTAAGATATTCATAGGCTTTTTTATAATCATCAATAGCGTAGTACAGATTAGACAGATATTGATTATTTAACTCTTCACTTGAGAGAGCAGGATATTTTGTCAAAAGTTCACGGGCTTTATTTAAATACAGTTTAGCGGAATCGTACTCTTTAGTCGAGATAAATAAATCACCTAGTGAATTGTACGAAATAATGATTCCTCTAATGTTATTGATCTCTTTTTCAAGGGATAAAGCCTTTCGCTGGATTGTCAAAACTTTTTGAATTTCCCCTTGTTCTAAAAAAATAAATGACTTGTTATAAAGTATTGCAGCTATTCCTTTTTTATAGCCAAGAGAGTCATAAACTGCCATCCCTTTGTCAAAAAAGTTTGCAGAGGCCTCATAGTTTTTCACATATAGTTCTATTAGACCTAGTAAATTATTGGTGGCTGCTACCTGTTTTTTTAAACCAATTTCCTGAAATTGTTTTTTTGCTTGATTAGCCAATATCCTGGCTTTTTCTGCATTTTTCTGATAGTAAAAAACATAACTCAGATCAAAATTGATTTCAGCTTCTTGTTTTTTGTTGGATAATTTGGAATTCAAAGATTCGGCTTTTAATAGATTATCTATTGCTCCATCATATTCTCCAATCTCAGAATAAATATCACCAAGCAAGTACAAACTTTTAACCCGTAGTGGTTTGAAATCATATTCATTCAAAAGACTCAAAGAAGACTTGATGCTTTCTATAGCCTTATAATAATTTCCCTTTTCAAGTTCTATTTGACCATTATATATGGAGTAATAAATTTTAACTTCAGGAAGATTAAATTGATCCCCAATTACTTTTGCTTTATTTAAATAATATAGTGAACTGTCAAAATCTTTAGTCTTTAGAAATAACCGACCTATTTCTTTTAGAGATAATGCCAATAAGAGTGAATCGCCTGATTTTCTAGTAGCATTCAACGAATATCTAAGATTGTTTTTAGCAGAATCAAGCTGTTCCATTTCCAAATAAGAGACTCCTAGATGGTAATGGATTGAGCTAGCAAAGTTTTTGGTTGTTCCCGGCGGTAGATATTGAAGTGCTTTGTTATAGTAAAATAGGGCAGAATCATACTGCCCCTTCACTCTGTATACGTTTGCTATTCTTGTATATGTGTAAGAGGGATATTTTCCATAAACTTTCCCATCAAGGGAGTTAATGGCTTTTCTGTAAAATTTAATTGCACTAGAATAATCTCCATTAAAGTAATGGTACAGTCCTACATTTGTATTAGACCAACCTATTCCTTTAATATAATTTAGCTCTTCTGATAACTCTAAACCTTCAATAGTTAGCTCATACGCTTCTTCCACATCGAAGTTCCAAAATTCAAAGGCTAAATCATGAAGAAGATTGATTCTGGTGGTATCAGTGCTTGATTTTAGTTCTCTTTTAAGCGCATCAATTCTATCGCTTTGTGATACCACCGTGAGTGGCATTAAAAGCAGGATCAAAATTTTTAATTTTTTTGTAAGAAAGACAAACATTCAGTAATTCAAACTTAAAAGGCGGTAACAGCTTAAAGATAGTTTGGTTTGGTAACAATCCTAAATCATATCCAGATGTTCATAAATACATGTCTGCTTTATTACTTTTTAAAAGCTTTTCCAGTATTATTTTATGCTTGCATTGAATGCCATTCTCGAAAATGGGTACAGCGTAATGGGTAAGAAAAAAATTCTTCTCGAGCCCTTTTATTTCAAAACCTTCTTTTTGATACATCCTTAGCTGCCTAATACTAGAGTTGCCAGTGCCGATCAATAAATACTTAAATCCTAATGCAATGCTCACTTTTTCTGCATGATAGAGCAGCATTTTACCAAATCCTTTGCCCTGCTCAGATTCCTTTACGGCTATGTTTTTTATTTCAATAGTATCAGCATTGATCTTGTCCAGTACTAGAACACCAATTATTTCTTTTCCCGTTTTAGCTACATAGCACTCTCCTGTTTCTATATAAGTGCTTACTAATAGGCGTGATGGGTCTGCTAATTCCAGTAAATGATATGGCACTTGCTCTTGATCAGAAATCAATGCTATTTCTAAGATACTTTTATCGGATCTCATCTGTGATCTTCTTAATCTTCTTTAAATATTTCTTTGGTAAGCCGATTCTTTTAGCGATTGATAAAAGGATAGTGATTAAGCTACACTATTTTCTTCATATTGTGAATAAATTTTGGCATCACTGATCGTAAATAATATTTGATAAGAATCTTAATTAAGATAAGGTGATTTACCTTTTTCGGTTATAATGGTTTTGGACTATTTGATTTAAATAAACCTTGGAGTTCTGCAGTTCAAAATGTTGCTCTTTTGGCAATTCTGAAAACAATGGAGAGCCACCACCCAATAATAAAGGAATGATGGTAATAACCATTTCGTCAATCAAATCCACTTTAAGAAAATTTCGAATGGTTGTGCCCCCATCAATGTAGAGTTGATAATACCCTTGACTATGAATGTGATCTAATATTTCGGTTAATGTTCCTTTTGCTAAAAAAGCTTTTCCTTGATGACTTTCTGGTATTTCATTGAGTGTATTACTCAATACGAAAACGGGCTTATCATAAGGCCAATCTACATCAAACCCGCACACAGTTTCAAAAGTCGTTCTACCCATCACTAGAGCGTCAATTGTATTCATAAATTCAGTATATCCCATGTCATCATTTGTGGGATTAGGTATTGCATGAAGCCAATCAATACTTTCATTTTTATCTGAGATATAACCATCTAAACTAGTGGCGATAAATACATTGTTCTTCTTCACATTTCTTTGATTTTTTATCGTGAACTCATTTAATACTGATTAAAAGTAAAGCCAATTTAAATAAGTGAGTAATAAGCACTTCTTCGCAAGAACTTAAGCTTATTTATTAGCAATATAACTCAAGAGCTTATTCCTAAACACTTTGACCAAATGTTAAAAGATTGTTGTCCGGATCGAGTAGGGCAAATTCCTTTTGACCCCACGGTCTGACTCCTAGATGGCCGTTTGGATGTATTTCTGTTTTATTATCAAGTAGTTTTTGGTAGAGTTTATTAATGTCATCGGTTCTGATATATATCTGACCATAGTTTTCCTTTGGGTCTAGCTCTTTAAATTCAAAAAAGTGAATTTCTATAGTATCTTTTTTAAGCATTAAGTACCCTTCATAATTGCCGATTTCTTCAAAGCCAAGTAGGGATACATAATATTTTCTTGTTGCAGATTTATTCCGCATCGGTAATTTTGGGTGAATATCTGTCAACATATTACTGTCATTTTTTGGTGAAAATCAATTTATTAAATTAGTTATTATTTGATTCGAATCAATGCTACTCCCGAATATAGAATCCAAGCAGCGATACTAAAAACATAGATTCTAAAACCAATAAGACTGGTGAACGCAAAATTGGCGATTAGACCCATGATAGAAAATAATAGAATGAATAAGCCAATATATCCAATCAGTTGAGGCAGCTTCTTTGAGTGAATGATAATAATGGAATAAATGGCAATAGCGCAGCATAATGTAATGATGAACACATAATCAAGCGCCTTATTTACTGTAAATCCATACTTTACTATGGGCGCTATGGTTGTCATATTTTGCTCCAAATTCTCTGAGTACCCTCCTAAGAAATTGGGTAGTATGATTCCATTGAATAAAGCTGCTAACATAGCGGCAAAAAGCCCAAAAGCAATGATGATAAACGAAAGAATGGATAGCTGCCATTTATCTGAAAGTCTATTGGTCAAACCATAAAAGCCAAATAAGATAAGCGGAAGACTGCATATGGCCAGTGTGTGAGTGTTTTTAATGAGGGTAGATATGTCGATTATATGCTGGATGCTACCTCCTGCTGGATGCAGCACCATCGTGATAATTGCTAAAAATGATCCTATCACGAGCGCAAGTCCTGTGCTTTTGTATAGCTTATTCTCCATTGTGTTGATGTTTAAAGTGGAGGGCAAATATCTATGGGTATTATAAGACTAGTACTTGATTTGAATCAAGAAGCGACCGTGTTAGGAAAGTCTTCTTCTAACTCGACTCAATGTTTCTGGTGTGATCTTTAAGTAGGAAGCGATAATAGTTTGAGGAAATTTTTGTAGCAATTCTGGTTTGTTGTTAATGATGAAATGATATTTTTCGTCGGGCGTGTTGTCATTATCAAAAAAGTCAATTCTAGAAGTAGATTCTTCTAATGCTCTACCCATTTGGAGAAATGATTGTGATTGAGCGATCAATCGATGTATAGCTTCCATTGAAATCTCATAATAGGTAGTGTCTTCAAATGCTTGTATGGAATAGGCAGATGGTTTTCTTGAGGCAAAACTCTTATAGTTAATCACCCAATCATTTGAGATGCTGAGATCAATCACTTTTTTATTAAGTTCTTCGTTCATGACATAATGATAAAAACTTCCCGAAATCACGAAGCACAAAGACGAGCAAGTACTCCCTTTTTCTAGTAAAAACTCATCTTTCTTTAATTCTTTGAATTGAAGTTCGTGCTCTAGAAGTGCCGTCTCTTTTTCTGAAAATTTTCCTGCTTTGGTTAGGAGCTTTGAAAACGATTGATTCATCAAGTTAAATTTTTACTATGCAAGTATAGTAAGCGATACAAGTTAGTGAGATGAAAGTGGATGTTTGCACTATCGTGGTAAGGTAATAATGCCTAGTACTTCGAAATTATTTCTCTTGATTAAGATATTTTAACCCATTATACAAAGCTATTAATGGAACAGAACGATGATTTTCCTTTTCAAAATATTCTAATTCGATATTAAAAGGTTTATTCGATTTCTCTTTCATTATAGAATAAATAAGGTCGTGTCTTTTTTTATTTCTTTCGTAATTGGCCTCCCCTTGATTAGCGGTGGCTATATAAAGTTTTTTATTGAATGATATTGGGGCTATAGAATCAACTTTATTTTTCATCATCTCCTCATCCCACCAAACACTAGGGTCTATAGAAATGTAAGAATCAAATATGCTATTTTCATCCATGTAGGAATTTAATGTAAGAAGACCTCCTAAAGAGTGTCCTACGAGCGTTCTAGTCGATTCCGTCTTATAATTTTCATCAATATATGGGACTAATTCTTTTTCAATAAAATCTAAAAAGTGTCTTCCTCCTCCCATAGTATTGGGACGTTTGGTTTTTATTTTCGTGACGGTAAAATCTCTTTCACGGTCTATGTTTTCAATAGCTACAATGATAGTTTCAGGCATAAAATGATTTCGGTTTCTATTTGAACTCATAAAATTCGCTACAGCAGAAGCTGTTTTAAAATGAGTAGAACCATCCAAGAGAATTAGAATTGGATATCTTTTTCTGATACTGGTCGAGTCATTATATGAATCAGGAAGACTGACCAAGCAAACTCTGTCTTCATTTAGAATTTCTGAATGAATATTGATTTTCCAGGCAGTTACAATATCTTCATTACTCTGCCCAAAAGTAGACTGTACAGAAAAAAGAATTATATAGAAAGTAATAAGTAGATGTTTCATCGATTAAATTATTTCGTTTGTGAGGGTTCAGATCTATTGCGTATCCTGTAGTTTATGTACAAAAACTTGGATATTTCACCAGTGACACACTATACACGATCAATTCTTCTATTCGGTTACATCTAAGATTTTCTGCATAAAAAAAGCGTGAGTCTATGACCCACGCTTTGATATCAAATGTTGGATTCACTTACTTCAAAGTAGCAAGTAAGTCTTCATTTCTTTTGATGTATCCAAAATCTCCTCCTTCAGATGCTTTTGCTTTCGCTAAAGAATCGTTAGCAGCAGCCATTGCCTCTTTCTTCTTACCCATTTTAGCGAGGATTCGAGCTTTGGTGTGTACATTCCAAAACTGCTGAGCATTATTCCCTATAGCCAGATACTTGTTCATCCACTCCAAAGCTTTATTTAAGTCTTTACCGGTAGTGAAATAATAGTTTGCAGCAGCTATGTAGTTCTGCGGATTTACTTGTGTTTTAGCAGCAATATCTGCCATCACAATCGCATCGAAATCGACTGTTACTGGCACTTTGAAAGAAGCATTGTCCCAGGCAAAGTGAATGTTTGCAGAGGTATTGTCCTCGCTGATGTCAGAAATATTGAATGTCAATGTTTCTACTGCGTTGTTCAGTTTCATTGGTTTTACTGCTACATTGATTACTTCATTTGAAACATCATAAGAAGCAGTATTTCCACCAATAGAAAGATCAGAATAAAGCATAAATCTCCACTCGTCAGCTCCAGGCTTAGTGAAAATTAAGTATTCACCTGCTTTCACATCTTGTCCACCAATTTTCACATCGGTGCTCAATGTCAATTTAGAACCAGAGTTTGCACCTGTTCTCCAGATGTTTCCATACTGCTCTAGGTATTGATCACCTGATCCAAAGATCATCCTTCCTTTTTTCTTTGGTCTGGAGTAGTCAATGGTAATGTCCGTAAGACCAACCGTACTACTTACTGAGCCTGCAGGACTAGGAGCAGGGGTGTTGATTTGTGCTGTAGCTCCAAATGAAACTAGTACGCAAAGTGCGATTAGATTTGTGATTTTTCTGTTCATAATGTTTTAAAAGGTTTATGGGATTCGAAATTACTACATCTCTCTACGAAAAACCTGATCGTTCGTTTTATGAATGTGATAATGTCGTGGAAGTTGCTCGAGATTTAATAGGAATGTTGCTTGTTACCAGTATCGATGGAGTGCTCACAGCCGGAAGAATTGTGGAAACAGAGGCGTATTGCGGAAGAGGAGATAAGGCATGCCATGCCAATAATAAACGAACGCCACGTACAGAGACAATGTATGGTGAGGCAGGTCGAGCATATATCTATTTATGCTATGGCATCCATCATTTATTTAATGTGGTTACTAATAAGAAAGGTAAGGCGGATGCTGTTCTGATTAGAGCGCTAGAGCCAATAGTGGGGTTGGAAGAAATGAAGCTACGGAGAAATAGTCATGTAAAATTGGCATCAGGACCTGGGACACTCACTCAAGCAATGGGGATTAAAACGAGTATGGACAGAATAGATCTAAGAGGAGATACTGTTTGGATTGCCCAAAATCCATTTAGCGAAAGAATAAAAATTCAAACAGATCGTAGAGTAGGTGTGGACTATGCTGGAGAAGATGCTTTGAAGCCTTGGCGATTTTTGCTGGAAGGTTCTACGTTTATAAGTAAAAAAGTCCAACAGTAATTACTGCTGGACTCTCACAAAGTATTCATATGCTGTTTAGCTTTGCTTTACTATAACTAGCTGATAGAAGAGATTTTACTAATGCAATAATAGACAGCTAGCTCATCCGATTTATAAGTATTCTATGACCCATATTATACATACGTTGAAAACCGTCATACTATCGATATTCCTTTTTTTGCCCTTGCTTGTTTTCTCTCAAGTTTCGTTTGATGGAAAGCGAATCCCAATTGCTAGACTGAATACGCCTGAAGGTCAAAACTACCTAGTCATAAGCCCATTCGGGAAAGCTATGGCATTCACTGAGGAGCGCAGTGGTGGAAATGGGAACGAAGATGAATTTTTAGTGTATGAAAGAGACATTCTCGAAGGGCAATGGCAAGTTCATATTTTCCCCGATTGGCTCAATGAAAAAGGCATGCTGAGCCCCATTGGTTTTGATCAGCAAGACGGACTTTATTTTAGCCAAACCATTTTTGATAAAGGAATTTACAAAGGCCAAGTAAAGCGAGTGGCTAAAAATGGGAAAGTGGAAGAAGTCACCATTCCATTTCTGAAGAATAAGTCAGCGATACAAAGTGGGTGTCTCTCTGCTGATGGTCAGTTCATGATTCTGAGTTTAGAATCCAACAATACGAAAGGAGTAGAAGATTTGTATGTAGTAAAGAAAGGTTCCGATGGATCATGGTCTAGTGCGTCTAATTTGGGAGCCAACATCAATACGGCCTTTCAGGAAATTACGCCTTTTTTAAGCGCAGATAATAAGACACTTTTCTTTGCGACGAATGGACGAGGTGGAGAGGGTAGCTTTGATATATTCTATTCAGTGCGTCAAGATGAATCGTGGAGAAGCTGGTCTCCTCCCATTAATCTTGGGAGTGCTATCAATACTACTGGAGCTGAAACTTCTTTTTCATTTGTAGATCAATGGGCCTACTTCGTGAGTTCACAAGATAGTGATGGGTATGGAGATATCATGCGTATCAAAATTAAAGAGAATATAGATGCCGATACAACTGCTTTGGATGTTGTAAATGAAACGGTGGATGTGGGAATAGAAGATGTGACCATTTCCGTAAATGAAGAACCAGTAGATGTTGGGGTAGAAGATGTGATTATATCAGTGAATGACGAACCAGTAAATGTAGGAGTGCCAGAAGTGATTGTAGAAGTAGAAGAGCCTATTACACTTAAAATAATAGATCCAGAAACGAATAATATTTTACCAGCAGAGCTGATTCGAGGAAGCGTTAAAAGGAATAGTCAAGGAGGATTATTCACAATCGATTCAATAAGTAATGAAGAAATAGAAATTAAATCACAAGGCTATCTGCCTAAATTGGTTTTGCTAAGTGAATTGAAGAGGGGAGAAAATATCATTGAGATGTCATCTGTATCAGTTGGTCATGTCATAAAGCTGGATCATGTGCTGTTTCACAGAGGAACAGCCAATATGGTAGATGGTTCTCAAAAAGAACTTGACCTTGTGGTGGAGGTGATGAATGACAATCCTGAAATGAAAATATTATTGAAAGGGCATACTGATAACACGGGTGATCAGGTGGTGAACAGAAGGTTGTCCCAAGCCCGAGTGAAAACAGTGAGAGAGTATTTGCTAGATCAAGGAATAAATGCTTATCGTATTCGTGGAAAAGGATATGGAGGCATTCAACCAATAGCTAGTAATGAAACAGAAGAAACTCGGAAGCTAAATAGAAGGGTAGAATTTGAGGTGATTAAGGATTA
>CAYGTD010000099.1:0-11683 GCA_964352725.1 uncultured Roseivirgaceae bacterium | reverse complement strand
CGACGCATTACACGAACCTCAACTCTTCGATTTAGTGTTTTGGCTTCATCAGTAGGCTCTTGAGCTACAGGCTGTGTGCCCCCAAACGCTTTGGTTAAAAGTCTATTTTTCTTTACTCCTTGCTTTATTAAATACTCTTTAACAGCAAGAACCCTTGCTTCAGACAGTCTCATATTAGCATCTGGATTACCATCAAAATCAGTATGACCTTCTAGCTGCACAATAATAGTTGGGTTTTCATCCAACCAATTTGCAAGATCATCAAGCTCTTCGAATGAACTTGCAGATATTTTATAACTACCACTTCCGAAATTAAGATTCTCAAGTTTTCTTAACTCTACTATATCTTCCACGACAAAGAAATCAAATGTACTCTCTCCTGTTATTTCTATTTCTTTCGCAAATGGTTTCCATCCATTTTTACGAACAGAAAAATTATAACTTCTCCCTTTAATTAACTCTAGACTAAATGAACCATCTGCCCCAGAGGCTGCCATTCCCATGTCATCATAATAGGGCAATTTTTCATAGAGTAAATTGGCACTTAAGGCGGATGAGTCTGCTGCCTTTAGAATTCTTCCAGACACTAAAACGAGCGTGTCATTGGCAATTTGGGATGTAGCTGCAAGTGACATTACAACTAACAATACAAAAACAATAATATACGATTTTCGCATGTGGTAGGATGATTATGAGCCAAAATAAGGCAATTTTTGCGAAAAAAGTAGATTGTTTCGGTGATTGGTTCTTTTTATTCGGTTAAAACCCTCTTTTCTTTAGTTGTCTCATTAAGAGGCACTTGTGCTATTTGAGTTTCAGGTTTACTAAAAGTTATATTATCTAGTTTATTTTGAATCAGAGAACTTACAACTTTGAAATTTGGCATATTATCTGAATCAACACCACTTGAGGAAGGAACATCCACTTTCAAGGCATCCACTTGTCGTCCATTTTTCCAAAATCTAAAACAGAGATGTGGACCATTTGCAAGACCTGTGCTTCCTACATACCCAATTGTCTTTCCTTGCTCCACTTTGACTCCTGGTCGAATACCTGAAGCAATTTTTGACATGTGCAAATACTGAGTCGTATAATTACTGTTATGCTTGATCTTGACGTAGTTTCCATTTCCGCCATGATACCTTGCCTCTAGCACCACTCCATCCCCAACTGTTCTAATAGGTGTGCCTGTTGGTGCAGCATAGTCGGTTCCTAAATGAGCCTTATATCTTTTTTGTACTGGATGAAATCTCCTCATGGTAAATCTCGAACTAATTCTGCTGAAATAGGCGAGTGGGGCTTTTAGGAATGTTTTTCTTAGACTATTTCCCTCTTGGTCAAAATAATCAAGCTTCTCTCCGTTTTGAAAAGGAATCGCATAGTACCCTTTACCAATGTGTTCAAAATAGGCTCCTTTAATATCTCCAATTCCAATTACTTTACCATCTACCAATTGCTCCTCAAAGATGATTTTGAATTTATCTCCTTGTGCAATTCTAAAGAAATCTACCTGCCATGCATATACATCTACTAACCTATTAACCAGCATAGGTGATGAGCCTTGATCTACAATGGAACTGTAAAGCGATGAAGATATTTCTGATGCAATGACTCTTTCACGAACTTCTACGGTTTTACTACCAAGGAGAGCATAAACAGAATCTGCAAAATTGTAAACCACATACTCGGTTGGTGATGGTTCAAAAATAAATTGTCTTGCAGTATTTAAAGAATCAGCATTGTGCACGATGGAATACTTGGCTCCTGCTTTAAGTTTTCGTACGTCATATACAGTTTTAGCTTTATTAGAAAGGATATGCAAATCCTGATAAGAAATATTAAAGTCCGAGAGGATTTCCGATAGGTTTTGGTTCCATTTTACGGTTCCCTTGCTTATTTTATAGGAGTCTACCTCGTATCCATAAAAAAGCATAGGCAAAACAAACTCCGAAGAATCTATTTCAATAGCTACTTCCAGTTCATTATCCTTGATAGTGCTAGTAAAATAAATGGTAGAGAAGAGGGCAATGGCAATGCCAAAAATTACAAGTCCTATTACTGTTTTTTTCATTGCTGAAGTAAATCAAACTGCAAAACTGCTCCTTTTCGATAGTTTTCCAAACCTTGATCCAGAAAATCGACAAAGTTGGCTACACTGAGGTCGTATGCTTTTGGTTCCATCAATGGCTGACCATCACTGTTTAAAAGGACATAGAATGGTTGTGCGTTATTATTGAATCGTGTTATTTGAAAATCAGCGTTTTGCTGACCTAAGGTTTTTTTTGTTTTACCATCAAACACCGACTCGTACCAATCCGATTCAGAAACCAACGTTCGGTCATCTACATAAAGAGCTACAACTACAAACTTTTCACTAAGCCGAGAAAGCACTTGTGGATCGGACCAAACTCGCTGCTCCATCTCTCTACAGTTTACACATCCATGCCCAGTAAAATCTATGAAAAGAGGTTTTCCTTGCTCTTTGGCACAAGATATGGCTTGATCATAATCGAAATAACCTGCCAAGCCATGTGGTAATTCTAAAATGTCGTGAAACTTTGGCTCCTCACAAGTTACTCCTCCAGCCTCCTCTGCTAGTAAGTTGAAATTGTGAGTAGTCATTGGTGGGAGAAAACCCGAAAGTGATTTGAGTGGAGCCCCCCAGAGACCAGGAATTAGATTAACAACAAACGCGAATGTCCCAATAGCAAGAATTAATCTACCTACCGAAATTCGATTTCCATCGTCATCAGCGGACAGCTTTATTTTTCCAAGAAGGTAAAATCCAAGAAATGCAAAAATAACTATCCACAAAGCGATAAATACTTCACGGTCTAAAATACCCCAATGATATGCTAGGTCTGCAACGCTTAAAAACTTAAGCGCAAGTGCTAATTCTAAAAATCCTAAAACAACCTTTACCGAGTTGAGCCAACCTCCTGATTGTGGCATAGACTTAAGCCATGCCGGGAAAATAGCAAAGCCAGTGAAGGGAATAGCAAAAGCTAAAGAAAAGCCAAACATTGCCATTGTCCCATCTATCACACTGCCTCCTCCAAGTGTATTGATGAGTGCTGTTCCTACAATAGGAAATGTGCACGAGAAACTAACTACAACTAAGGTGATTGCCATGAAGAATATGCCAACCAAACCTCCTCTGTCTGCTTGCTGATCAATTTTATTGACCAAACCCGACGGTAGTGTGATTTCGAAAAGACCAAAAAATGAGAGAGCAAATAGGATGAAAACAGAGAAAATTATGAGATTGAATAACCAATGTGTACTTAACTCATTCAATGCCGTAAAACCCCAAATAAGCGAAACAACAAATCCAATTAGGCTGAAAAAGACAATAATAGAAAACCCATAAATGAGTGCTTTTATGATTCCTTCTTTTTTGGTTTTACTCTGCTTTAAAAAGATGGAAACCGTAATTGGGATCATTGGATATACGCATGGTGTTAGCAAGGCCACCAAACCTGCGAGAAAAGCGGTCAACCATATAGAGAATAGCCCACCATCCTTTTCTTCAAGTTCACTCTTTTTTTTTATGCCCGACTTAGTTTTTTCCTTGCCCAATTGAAATTCATCATCGAATGGGATACATTTTCCATCTACATCCGTGCACACTTGATAAGTGTAGTTTCCACTTATAAAGAAGTTTTGATCTAAGATTTTGATCTTCTGCTTGAATAATCCATTATTCTTGAAATAGGTGTATTCTCCCATCCATACTGCAGAATCATATTTCCTACTTGGATTAATTGGATTAACCTCTCCTATGAGCTCATAAGAATCGTTCTGTACAAACTCAAAAGTGGTGACCATCGGACCTAAGTCTGGATCAAAATCTGAAGAATAGAGATACCAATCGTCTTCGATTTTAGCCCTAAAGCTTATTTCTACTTCCTCTCCAATCTTTGGTTGAGTATTGCTAAGCTCTATGTTCCAAGAAATAGGTTTTAGTACCTGAGCATTGATGCTCAGGAGAAAAAAAGAAAGAATTATTGAAGTAAATATTCGGTTCATAATTAAATCAGTATGAAATCCATCTCCATTACAACTTCCTCTAATCTCTTACAAGGAATTATCTGGACATATCAGTGAAGAACTTGTAAAAATGAGAAATCGTTTCGATACCTCGGTAATAGTTGAACAAACCATAGCTTTCGTTTGGAGAGTGAATGGCATCTTCATTCAAACCAAATCCCATTAAAATAGAATCTAATCCTAGCTCCTTTTGAAACAAGGCAACAATTGGAATACTTCCTCCTTCGCGCGTTGGAATCGGAGTTTTGCCCCAAGTCTCTTCCATTGATCTAGATGCTGCTTTATACCCAACAGAATCCGTAGGAATAACTGAAGGTTCTCCGCCGTGATGAGGCGTTACCTTTACTTTCACTGATTTTGGAGCAATGCTTTTGAAGTGCTTTTCGAACATTTCCGTAATCTCAGCGCTGCTTTGATGAGGTACTAATCTCATAGAAATTTTTGCATTCGCTTTGGATGGTAATACCGTTTTTGCCCCTTCACCTATATAACCACCCCAAATTCCATTCACGTCTAGTGTAGGTCTAATTCCTGTTCTTTCAATGGTAGAAAACCCATCTTCGCCATGTAATTCATCAATTTTCAAATGCTTTTTATACTCATCCAAGCTAAATGGTGCTTTTGCCATTTGATCTCTATATTCTTGAGAGAGCTCCTCTACTTTATCATAGAAGCCAGGAATAGTAATATGTCCTTTGTCATCTTGAAGTGAAGCAATCATTTGGCACAGAATGTTGATTGGATTACCAACAGCTCCACCATACGTTCCAGAGTGCAAGTCTCTGTTTGGTCCTACTACCTCTACCTCTAAATAACTAAGGCCTCTAAGGCCTACAGTGATGGAAGGTGTTTCATTAGATAAAATACTTGTATCAGAAATCAAGATGACATCAGCCTTCAATTTCTCTTTATTCGCTTTCACGAAAGTTTCTAAGTTCTCAGAGCCCACTTCCTCTTCTCCTTCAATCATAAACTTTACATTGCATGGCAGTGATTCTGATTTGATCATTGCCTCATATGCCTTTACGTGCATATACATTTGGCCCTTATCATCAGCAGAGCCTCGAGCATAAATCTTCTCATTTTTTACAACTGGCTCAAATGGGGGAGAATCCCACAATTCATAAGGATCAGCGGGCTGCACATCATAATGTCCATATGCCAGTACTGTAGGGAGCGAAGGATCTACGATATGTTCGGCATATACGATTGGGTAACCGTCGGTCTCACATAATTCTACATGTGTACCCAATTCTTTAAATCTTTCTACCAAGAAATCAGCTGCTTTCCGTACGTCACCTTTAAATTTTGGATCAGCACTAACTGAAGGAATTTTCAAGAGTTCTAATAACTCATTAAGGAACTTGTCTTTATTATCTTGTATGTAAGAAATTGGGGTCATAATGTCTCTTGTTAGAATACAAAGTTATTGATGGTGAGGCGCAATGCGAAACTAATGTAGATAAATAGGGAAAACGTGTTACTCAAACCCAAACCCATCATCATCGTCTTTTTTGATGGTATCAAAGCTTTCATCTTCTAAGCTAGCATCATCGGGAAGCACTAGATTGTATGGTTCATTAATTCCAAAATAGTTAAGTCTAAACGCATTGATAAAAGTGAGCGTCTCATTTTGATCCCCTAGAGCAAGAATTTTTTCACCCGGTTTTGATTTACCCACATTCGACTTGTCTGAAATTTCCTCGTTGAATTTAGGGTTGGATGAAAAAAGCACAAGCTGGTTATACGAGTAACCAATGAAGTACCACACACCCGGAGCTGCCTGTATGAAAAGATTAATTACATCCGCACCCGATTTGTCTTTTGTAATTTCTAAAAAGCCATCCAGTTTAGCATTTAGATCGTTTTGATAGACGTTGGACAATGCTAGTTTTGTTGTATTGTGCCATGCCTTTTGCTCTTTATTCCAACTCATTTTCACTCCTGATACCACGATAGGCTGTTCTAAATCTTGGGATGAGGAAACCAATGACATATAATCTTTTAAACTTGATTCCTCATAGAACCTTGCCGTTTCTTCATTCGTAAAATTGGCAAGCTTGTACAAAAGCTCAAGCGAAATGTCATTCGCTAGAGGTGGCCCCACTCGCTCAATAATGTCTAAAAGATCAAGTGCCATAATCTCCATAGCACCAGATGGAGCTTTAAAATCAAATGCTATCATTGCATCTGCAGTGTATTCACCAGTTTCTTTATTTCCTACTCCTAGTACAGAAGATTTAACACTTACTTGTGTGTTTGTTGGGCTCAAAAAATTGGCAGGGCCTTCAAATACAACAGACTTGCTACTGTCTGAGTAAATCATGGTACTACCCGAATAACTTTCTCCGAGTGTTTTCGAAGGCGTCTCTATTCGATATGTTTTATATTCCTCAGAATAGGATAATACACCACTTGCTTTAAAAAGATCAAGATCCGATGAAGATTGCCGAGGCTCTACAAATGTGCTATATATTTCATCTCGAATATTAACATGAAGTCCTGCAATCGCCTCGGTGTTATCTTCAAAGAGTGCGTTATCAAAAGGAAGCTGCACCTCTCTCTCTCCTTCTTTTCTTCCAAACTGAACCCAGTGGTTATACTCTGGATCATTTAGCATAAGTTTAGTATATCCATCTAGCTCTAGAGCAGGTTTTGATGCGTACATTGTCACGGCTCCTTTATAGAAGAACCCCGACGAAATGATCAAATTTTGATTTTCCAATACCTCACCACCTGAGACAGTCATGAGTCTTGTGGATTTTTCTCCTTTTCTATTGGCTTCACCAACTGGGACTTCTTGAAGCTCAAAGCTGTCAAAGCGAATGTCAAACGTATCCGACCCAACTATTTGCTGATAGAAAGCATTCCCTTCGAATTTATTTCTTGAGATCACTCTGATTGAGGCCCTATCAAGATAATGGTAGCCATTGAGTGTATCAATGATAATTTCAGCGTTGTTGAATTTTTGCAAAACTGAATTTGCTAAAATAGTCGTCTCATGACCTTCAGGAATAATTTTTGAATCTGCGACGATGATGTAGGGAATACCCTGAACATTTAATTCCCTAGTATTGATATCGTAAATTGCTTTTTCACCACTAAATGCTAAAGAGTCCAAATCTTCACGTGTCGTGTAAAAATAGGAGTCTTTAATATCAATTGCCTCAGGTTTAATCATAGTAACCACCGAATCTTCCAAGTCCCATACCGCTTCTGTAATCGAGGTTTTAATTTGTGCATATGGAAAGGAAATAGCAGCAGTTCCTATTCTTTCGGGACGTATGGTTGCGGTGTTATCAGTTAAATCAAATTCTAAACGAATGTCATTTCCAGCCATAGCTGGCTTTTCCGGATCATCTGAGAGAATCTCAAATTCGGCGTGACGGGCATCATACTCAAACTGCTTAAATGTAAGTTCATTAGATACTGATCTTGAGCCTCTTGAGAGCATTGTTCCTCCTCCATAAACTCCTTTTGTTGTAATGTTGGCAAAGCCACTTAGTTCAGCGGTTGAATTGTAGAATCTGAAAGGCTCATCAACAGCTCTCAAATACATACTATCTTTCTTTGGAAGCCAGTACATGTCGTATTTCCCAAGAATAGCCTCCGGATAGCTCGCTCCATTTAAGTCGCCAGGTGAAATCAATCCGCTTGTTCCGTCCGTAGTAACAGAATCTGGATAATAAATAAAGTCATCAGAATAAATAGTCGTTGTAAGGAAATCGATTTGACCAAACCCTCTCATGCCTTTATTGCTCAATCGAACCTCTTCATAAGTCTTCGCATCAGTTCCATAAAGATGGTATCCTTCAGGTGGTATACTGTGAATAAATCCTAATGATTTGTCTTCTTGGACATGCAACGTCTCATCAAAAGTTGGGAAAATTCCTCCTGAGTTAAATGTTCCATCGAATTCTATACTTTCTCCATCTTCTCGTTCCAAGCTATCAATCTCAAAGGGTGGAATAATGAACTTTACTGATTTGTCATAAGCTCCCTTTAATACAGCGGGCCCGTCAAAGTAGACTACTGCCTCACTATCTGAAATAAAGTAGGGGTAGCTCTTACTGTCTCTATTACCTGATTTATTGTCTTTCTGATTCAGATAAAGTGTTCCTGAGGTTTCTGTAATCTCGTTTTGTAAGGTAGTAGTTTGAAATCCAGCATCAAGATTTGTAGTGTCTCGAAGTGGTACCGTAATTCGCATGGAATCAATTACTGGCATATTGAATAAAAATTCTTCATAATCAAACTGATATCCCATCCCCTTATACTGGAAATCCCCTGCATGAATCATTCCATCAAACTCTAGGTTTCTGCCTTTGAGCAAGGTAACTGTGCTATCATCTGGTGCCGCGTAAATTTTAAAATCCGTGGTGAGATAGAATCTACTTACTCCTCTTACTTTTAGCTGACCACTATCTAGTTTAACGTATGCGTTAGCTCCATTTTTTATTCTTGAAGGTACCATGAGGTTATCATAGTCCACTTTCTTCGCAGAAGCATCGTAGTAATGAAAGGCCTTATCGCTTAATTTCAAAAAACCACTTTCTTGATCATATTCAGCAAAACCATATTGCTTAAGAAGCTTTCCTGCTGCTTTAGCAAAGTTTTCATTTATCTTATATTCTTCTGCCAACTCACCTACGTAGAACTCTCTCAATCCATATTTATTGGCAAAAAATACGGTTGTATTGATAGGATGAAAATCCAGAAATCTACCAAGCTTTTTATATCTCACGATATCAAAGAAATCTTCCGATTCAAAAGTAGCTGGAAGCAAATCCTTTGCATTCATAATTTCCATACTAATAGAATCTACTTCTATGTTCCATTTGATCAAATCAACATTCATTGCTAAATCAAAGTAGGAAGAATGATAGGGAGTCAATGTTGAGTTTCTTAGTACTGTAAGTTGACGGGTTCTGGTATCGAACTTTGCCCTAACGGATGTGTGGTAAATGGAATCGCTTCCATGCAGAATTGTCATTGAGCCATTATCCATAGACACAAGTGAGTCTCCCAAAATAAAAAATTTAGACTTGAGTACCACCGTATTACCCTTGCCGTCTAGTATTTTCAAAGTACCTTCTTCTTGGGAAACTGATGCGCCAAAAAGTCGATTGCCTTTCATTTGAATTCCTCCTACATAGGATAGCTTTTCATCTGGAAGTTTTACAGCAATATTGGCTTCATTGGATGTGAAAACAGGAAATTTGTTTAGCGCTCTCTTTGGTCGTGCTGCGCTTTTGAATTCAAAAACGCCTTCTACTTCGCCATTTACTAATTCATCGAAAGACAATTTGGCATATGGAGTCCAAAAATCGGATCGGTCTTTTCTTAATCTAAATTCCGTTAATTGAACAACAGCTCCTTTAAATTTCTTATTTAGCCCTGGCCATTCTATACTCCCTTTTGTCCCAGCAAATGTTCTGTTTTTCAAGAGAAACGTGCCATCTACATTTTTAATTTTCATAGAATCATAAGGTGTAGTTACAAGCATTCTAGTACTCTTAAGCTCAATCATTGGCCCTTCTAATGCCGGTTGTAAATACCTACTTTGCTTTTCCGCCACGTGATCATAAATGATAGGAGCGTACGATGGTCTTACAGAAGTAGGTGGCACATACTCTTGCTGAGGTTCTTCATCCCAGGTATTATCATCAGCCCAAGGGTCATCATTGCTTGGGCTATCCCATGGGTCACTTGATGCATCCCAAGGATCATTATTATCCGCCCAAGGATCGTTTGAAGTATCCCAAGGGTCGCTAGCATTATCCGCCCATGGATCATTGGAGGTATCGAATGGATCGCTACTTTCTTCTGCAAAGGGATCTACCGTATTTTCTTCTATGGCGGCAATCTCGTCTTCTGTAATAAATGAAGAAGTATCCTCTACAATTTCTTCTTCTTGCTGAACAGGTATGTATTCATCCAATAGTTTGAAATCATACGAACCCTCGGTAGCCTGAACCGACAAATTTTTATCTAAACTCAAGTACCTCCGTGCAAAGAAGATATTTAATCCATAAATAAATTCTTGATATTCTCTTTTTGACAGTGTTTGGATGACTTGCTCATTGATTTTTAGGACATTGTCTAGTTGGTCGCGCTGTAGTTTCTCTTGAGTGACAGAGTATGTTAAATAGCTAAAATAATGATAGAATGAAGGGTAAAATTGAAAGCCCTTTTTCTGCATTTGTAATGCAATTTGATGAATCTTGGCTTGCTGATCCCCTGTAAATTTACCGTCCCAAGCATTTTGAAAATCAAATGCCATTTTATGGCCAGACTCAGTGCCCATTCCCTTTAACTTGGAAATGACTTGTGCTCTAAATTCCGTTTTCTCTTCTGAAAAACGCTGCGCCCATACCGTCTGTATTGACAGTACTAAAACAAACAAAAGTAAATTTAGAGAGCGCATAAGAGCTTAAAGATATTGCATAGTACACAGTCCATGAGCAATAAGACGACAGTTTTAGCCTTCTTGTTTGGTTAAAGCTATCATTGCCCAATTGTCTTTGGTAGTTTCAGCTTGTTTTTTCAACCCCCATTTTATTGCTTCATCCTCCAAATCGTGAATGTCCTGTGAATAGAATCCACTCAATAAAAGCTGACCACCAGACTTTAAACGCAAAGCATAAGCTTCCATTTGATCTAAGAGTACATTTTTATTGATGTTGGCAATAACAATGTCAAAGTCATGATCTTTTACTTCCTCAATTTGCCCTTTTATCAGCTTCACACCAGTGACATCATTTAATGAAAAATTCTCTTCACTATTTTCGATACACCAATCGTCGATATCTGTAGCAGTAAGGGAAGAAGCTCCCTTTTTAGCAGCCATAATCGCTAAAATTCCTGTACCAGAACCAACGTCAAGTACCTTCATATTCTTGTGATCCAAGCCCATTTGATACGCAAGCATTTGATAAGTAGTAGCATGATGACCTGTTCCAAAAGACATTTTTGGAGTTACGATGATTTCGTATTGAAACTCAGGTCTTGCTGGATGAAAAGTAGCTCGAACAATGCACTTATCTTCTACAATAATGGGATCATAGTTTTTCTCCCATTCTTCATTCCAATTAATTTTTTCCTGCTCCTTTATTTTAAATGAAGCGAATGGATAGCTTTCGAGTGCTTCTTTTAATAAGTCTTCTGAAAACTGGTCTTGAGGGCAGCTTCCTTCAAAACCATCATCAAACTCCTGAAAAGAATCGAATCCTAATTCGAAGAGCTCTGCGATAAGCAAATCATTGAGTTCTTCTTTGCACTCTACACGAATAGTAATGAAACTCATTGCTTAGTCAAATGCTTTGATAATGTCTGTAAAGTCTCTTGACTTTAAGCTCGCTCCACCGATTAGCCCTCCGTCTACATCTGGTTGAGTAAACAATTCTTTTGCATTGCTTGGCTTGCAGCTTCCTCCATAAAGAATGGAGATTTCCTCAGAAACAGCCTTTCCATACTTATCTGAAAGAAGAGATCGAATAAATGCATGCATTTCTTGAGCTTGATCTGAGCTTGCTGTTTTTCCTGTACCAATGGCCCAAACAGGCTCGTAAGCGATAACCACTTTCAGTAAATCTTCTTTACTTAAATCAAAAAGGGATTTTTTTATCTGTTC
>CAYGTD010000098.1:6122-11696 GCA_964352725.1 uncultured Roseivirgaceae bacterium | reverse complement strand
ACCAACGACCCGCGCATTACAAGTGCGCTGCTCTGGCCAACTGAGCTAAGGAGGCCTTTCATCCTTTTGATAGGCTGAAAATCGGTTTGCAAAAATAGCAGTGTAGATGTATTTAGCAAACCAAAATCGAAATTTATTTTAGAGTGCTGACAATTGAGATTTAAGTTCTTCTAATTCACCTCGTGCAGCGTTAATACGTTCTTGCATTTCCTTCTTTAATTTATCTGCTGTTGCAGATGATGCAAAAAACTCCATGTTTGTATTCCACGTATTAATGTCACTCTCCAAAGTCGATATTTTACGCTTAATAGAGTGCTCTTTACGCTCAATTTTACGGTCTCCACCTGGAGTATTTCTCAACCTCCCCATTTGAATATGATTCTTCAGATCTTGCCTATCCATTTCGTCAATGGCTTCATTCTGCAAAACTTTGCCTGTGACTTCTTCAAATCTCTTCTGGGCTTTTTTAATAGCATTCTTTGGAACGAATCCTATAGCAGTGAAATTATCAACCATATCATAGATATCGTCAAGCGCGCCTTCTTTAGCAGAGGCCATTGCCTCTAGCTGATCACATATCTTGAGTTTCAATTTAAGGTTCTCTTCATAGGACTTAAACTGCTCCTTATTCTGCTCTCTTCTCTTCTCAAAGAAATGATCACATGCTGTTTTAAATCTTTCGTATGTTGAATTTCTTACTTTTTCAGGCACAGGTCCAATATCTTTCCATTGAGACTGCAACTGCTTCAGCTTATCTGCTGTTGCATTCCAATCTTCATTGTCTTTAATCTCATTAGCTTTCTGAATAAGCTCCTCTTTCTTGGATAGATTTTCTTCTCTATGAGATTCGAGCTCTTTGAAAAATTTATTCTTATTGGCAAAGAACCCCTTAAATGAATTCCAAAAACCTCTATTTATCGATTTAGCTTTATCTCTCGGTACTCCTCCAATTGCTTCCCACTTCTTCTGAACTTCCAAAAGAGCTTTTGTCTTTTTGTTCCAATCGGATATTCGCTCAGAGGTAAAATTCAGGAACTCCTCTACTTCTTTGATAAGCTCTTCTTTTTTAATAAGATTCGCATCAAATTCTACTTTTAGTTGATCGAAGTATTCTTTCCTCTTCTCATAAACAGCATCTGAAGCTACTTTGAATCTTTGCCATGTTGGCTCTTGATCGTCTTTCGGGACAGGACCAATGTGTTTATACTCTTCGTGCAGCTCATTAAGCTGGATAATAGCCACCTTCATGTCATCCATAGAGGCCAGCTCTTCCGCTTTTACGCAGAGCTCCTGCTTCTGAGTGAGATTTTTCTTTCTATCGAGATCTTTGAGCTCAAAGTAGATACTTCTATTATCATAATATCTATCTAGAAGGGCATTGTAGTTTGCCCAAAGTGTCTTATTCTGAGCGCCTGGAACTGGCCCAGTATTCTTCCATTCTGATTGAAGATCTCGAATAGCATTGATGCTTGACGTAGATTCCTCTCCATCAACTACTTCTCGAATTTCATCAAGAATACGCTCCTTTTTCTTAAGGTTACTCTCCTTTTGATTCTCAAGATCTTTGAAAAACTTATTCCTTTTAGACCTTAAGTCTCGATAAAGCGAAAAGAATTCCTTATCGATTTCATCCCCATGATATTCAAATGCATCAGCCTCATTTCCTTCTGAAACAAACGTTTGAAGCGCCGCATTTTTTGAGACTTCATATAACTCGTCAAATCTTGGCTTTACTGCTTTGAGGATTTTATCCGCCTTTCTTAGGTCATCCTCATTTTTAATCTCTTTGATCTTAGCCACCAATTCTTCTCTGGTCGCTTCGTCAAAATCTAATTCTTCCTCGTCTTGTGTACCCTCTTCTTCCTCAGTAGTATCCTCTACATTCTCTTCCTCCTTCTTGGGATTAGTTTCACCTTCTGACACCTTCACCTCCCCATCACTTTCCTTAGCAGCTTCTGACATACCAGGTAAAGACTCCTCTTTTACCGCTTCGGCTTTAACCTCCACCTCTGATTTTTTCTCCTCAGAAACATTAGGTTGACTTTCATTACTTAATTCAGCTTGATTCTGAACTTCTTCAGGGGTTTCGTTCAAATTTTGATCAGAAACCTCCTGCAACTTTTCTTCATTATCCATTATTGGAATCTATTCTTTTCTGTAAGACACAAAACTAACCAAATACCCTAATTCAGGCGTGGATCTTTTGGATAGTTAGACATCAATTTAAATTTTCCGCCCATGTTCTTGAGACACTCCTTCCATAAGTCTTGGTTGTCCCAGTCAAAAATCATTTCTTGAGTTGGATTTTTCATCACAATCCATGATTTGGCTTTTAGTTCTTCCATTAACTGATTAGGCGCCCATCCTGAATAACCTACAAAAAATCGAATATCATTCGAATTAATGGATTTCGTATTCATCATCTCTAAGAGTTTTTCATAATCTCCTCCCCAATAAGTCTCTGGTAAAACTTCATTTGCACTATTTGATAATGCCTTATTTCGATGGACAAAATGGAGCGTGTCTTTTTGCACAGGACCGCCAATTAAAACTTCAGCATTGAAATTTCCAACCTCATCCACAATATCATTGAGTTTTATTTGTGCTTTTTTATTCAAGACAAATCCAAATGTGCCATTTTCATCATGTTCACACAAGAAAATTACCGTTCTTTCAAAATTAGGATCTGGAAGATACGGCTCTGAGATGAGTAAATCACCTCTGCTTGGCTCAATCAGTTTATTGGTTGAAAAAAAATCCATTAATGTAATGCTGCTCTAATAGGAAGGTTGTTTAAAATTTCCCCTTCCAGTTTCTTCATTTCTTCAAGTCTGTTATAAACATCCTCCTCAGGAAGATAATTTAACGCCATTTTAACAAAAACTTCTCCGTGACGTGCTTCAGAAGCCCACAATCTATGATAAAATCCTTTTAATTCTTCATCCTCAAGTGCTTCATAAACCAATCTAAATCGTTCTGCCCCTCTTGTTTCGACTAAAGAGGCTAAAAGTAATCGATCCATAAAACGCTCATCTCTCCCATCTCTGCATATTTTAATCAACTGCTTCATGTATAAATCTTGAGGAATTTCGTGACTAAGTTGTATTCCTCTCTTCTCCATAATTTCATAAACATCCCTAAAATGCTCCAACTCCTCCACAGAAGTATCTATTAGCTCCGGTATGATTTCTAACCTGTTTGGATACTTGGCTACAAAGCTCAATGCCATGGCTGATGCCTTACGCTCACAATCCGCATGATCTTGCAAGAATGCATCAAAGTCATTCATTACTGCCTCTATCCATTCCTTTTTTGTCTCAACTGTAAGATCAATCCTGAACTTCATCTAATTTTGAATTATAATTTTCGATTGTTTCAAAAGTAAAGTCAAATAATGAGAGCAGACGTTGCATCACTAAGAAATGAATACTCACAAATGGAATTGGATGAAAAATCATGCAATTCGAATCCATTTATGCAATTTGAAAAATGGTTTAATGAGGCGATGAAAGCTGATCTATTAGAACCAAATGCTATGGTATTGAGTACCGTGGATTCAAATGGTAGACCTTCACAAAGAACCGTCTTATTAAAAGGATTTGATAAAGATGGATTTACATTTTTCACCAATTATAGTAGCCGAAAAGGAAAGGAAATAGATAGTAATCCTTTGGTAAGTATCTTGTTACCATGGTTTTCATTGGAACGTCAGATTATCATCACTGGCTCAGCTCAAAAGATATCCAGAGAGCAGTCAGCTAACTATTTTCATTCGCGCCCTAGAGGTAGCCAATTTGGAGCTCATGTCTCCAATCAAAGTGAAAAACTAGTTGATCGCTCTATTTTAGATCGCAAGCTTGTTGAGCTAGAAAAGGAATTTAAAGACAAAGAGATTCCACTTCCTGAAAACTGGGGAGGCTATCAAGTCATTCCTAATAGATTTGAATTTTGGCAAGGACGTAAAAGCCGATTGCACGATCGCATTCAATATGAACTTGAAAATGAAATTTGGAATATATCCCGACTTTCTCCTTGATGAAATCACTTTATCTTGATCGGTATGCATGGCCTGAAGAATTATTTCCTGCCTATCAAGCACCAGAGGATTTATCTACCATTGTGGTAATCCCCTGCATCAAAGAGCCCCATCTTTTAGGTGCCCTAGAGGCTCTTAACGCATGCCAGCAAACCAAGGGAAAAGTGATTGTAATCATCATAATTAATGAGGCAGAAAATGCCTCTGATGAAATACAAGCAGCGAATCAACAAACACTAAAAGAGCTTAATAACTATCATAGCAAACTTCCACTACTAATCTCACATCAAAAGCTCCCTTCAAAAAAGGCAGGTGTTGGCTTAGCAAGAAAGATAGGCATGGACGAAGCGGTGAGAATATTTCGTAAAGTAGGGACCGATGGTGTGATTGTTTGCTATGATGCAGACTGCAGATGTGACCTAAACTACCTGACTACCATTGAAGAAACCTATAATAATCATACTGTGAATGCCGGGGTAGTCTTTTATGAACATCAACTTCATAGAGAACATCATAGTGAGATTATGGAGTATGAGTTATATCTCCGATACTACATTGGTGCATTGAGATTTGCAGGATTTCCATACGCTCATCAGACACTAGGCTCATGTATAACAGTGCGTACTTCTATGTATGAGAAAGTAGGTGGTATGAATACTCGAAAAGCAGGGGAAGATTTCTATTTTCTTAACAAAACGATTCCTCATGGAGGATTTGTAGAAATTAACACTACGACTGTTCGACCCTCTGATAGAGTTTCTGATAGAGTGCCTTTTGGAACTGGGAAAGCAGTTAATGATATGTTATCTACCACAGAAGAATACTCCGTTTATCATCCTAATTGTTTTGAAGATTTGAAGGTCTTCTTTAATAAACTGGAAACCTTTTGGACAGAAAATGAATGGAAAATACCTCTTACTATAGCCACATTTCTTGGCGATGACTGGCGAGAGCAAATTATCAAACTAAAGAATCAAGTAAATACGCAAGAGGCTTTTAAAAAGCGATTTTTTCACTGGTTTGATGCATTTAAAGTTTTAAAGTTTGTGCACTTTTCAAGAGATGAATTTTATCTAAATATAGAATTAGTAGATGCCCTTGAATGGATTAGAAAGCATCATTTTCTACTCAAAGGATCTAAAGAATCATTACTCGTTCAGTTAAGGTTTTTAGATAGAGAAAGCAAGCTCAATACAATTACAAAAACGTCCTAATGAAAACGGGATTTTCCACTGATCTTTTACATTAAATTTTTCATTCTTATTTCAAGAAAAAATCTTCTGTGTTTAATCTATTTTGCAGGTGAAATAACCTTTTCTGCGAGTAGTTAAATGAATAAAAATTTTATTTATGAGAGTATTGTTAGTTGGCGTAGGCCTAATTGGAGGTTCGTTTTCGTTGGCGTTAAAGAATCGTGAATTTGAATTTGGTGGTATAAGCCTATCAGAAAAAACGTTGGATGAAGCTAAAGAATTAGGCATTATAACCAAAAGCTTTTTAAACCTAGAAGAAGGTATAAAATGGGCTGATTGGATCAT
>CAYGTD010000098.1:0-6112 GCA_964352725.1 uncultured Roseivirgaceae bacterium | reverse complement strand
GTCTCATTTAGGATATCCCCTATGACTGTTCGAGAAATCTTAAACCAAATCAAAGAACATCAGCTAGTGATTGATTTTGGGTCAACAAAGGCCGCTATTTGTCGAAGTGTTGAAAATCATACCAATCGAAATCAATATATAGCAGCTCATCCCATTGCGGGAACTGAATATTCCGGCCCAAGTGCCGCATTCCCTGATTTATATAAAGGCAAGCGATTGATAATCTGCGAATCACAAAAATGTCGCAAACCAGATCTTGAAAAATTCTTGAATGTCTGTAAACAAATTGGTTTTGATATTACTGAAATGGACGCTGATGAGCATGATAGACATCTTGCATACATTTCCCATTTAAGTCATATAACATCTTACGCACTTAGTAGTACAGTATTAGAGAAAGAACGAAATGGAGAGGTAATATTAAAACTTTCTGGATCAGGATTTGCCTCCACAGTACGTTTAGCAAAGAGTTCGCCTGATATGTGGGCGCCAATCTTTATAGAAAATAAAGATATGATTATAGAAGGTATAGACAGCTACACAGATCATCTGAATGTATTAAGAAATCATATTGAGAAAGAAGATCATCAAGCGATAGTCAATTTCTTAACCGAAGCACGTCAAATTAGAAAGATCCTATTATAGAACAATCTAAATAAATGATTAAGCTCAACTAATAATTTCGCGCTTTCCCAATCATAATGCTCCATTTATAGTAATTCAAGAACAAATAGTGATTTTAAATTAAATCAAACAAGCTCTTCACTCCCATAAAGTGTTTTACATTAAAGCCTTCCGCATGCTCTACTCCTATCCGCTGACCAAACTCTCTTGTGCGTGATTCTAGCATAGTCATGAATCCCTTCGAGCTAATGTAAGTTTCAGGCTCGTCACTATTCGGATCATGAAACTGAGATTTAAAAGCGTTTACAGCTGCTCTTCTTTCTTCCATCACATCAGAAATGTCCACTAAAATATCTGGCTTAGATGCTATACTTTGAATGGAGAAATAGAGTTTTTCTGGCCTAATCGCTTCTTGCTTCATTCCTTCATAAGACGTTTTTACCGCTTTCAAGCCAGCTATAAAACAAGCCGTCTCTACCAGTTCTGCTCCTCTACCATGATCAGGGTGACGATCATAGATCGCATTCGTAATAACAATTCGTGGTTGAAAACGTCTTATCTGCTCAACTACTTTTAGCTGCGTTGCTTTATCATTTTGAAAGAATCCATCTTCGATTCTTAGATTCTCTCGAACAGAAAGTTTTAATATTTCAGCAGCTGCAGCTGCTTCCGTCTCTCTAATCTCAGGAGTGCCTCTTGTACCTAGCTCCCCTTTCGTCAAGTCAAGGACTCCAGTTTTAAAACCCATCTTTTGGTGTGCCAACAACGTTCCCCCAAAAGAAATTTCTACATCGTCTGGGTGAGCTACAATGGCAAGTATGTCAAGCTTCATACAAATTATTTATTTCTATCGCAAAGAAACACCACTTATGTAAATAAGGTTTTCACAACCTATACATTTCTTAAATTGAGGTTTAAATCAATTAAACCTAAATTAAAACCCTATGCGAAAACATGACGGCTTATTCAGAATCGTCATCCTAGTTCTGCTCTTTGGTGTATTACCAAAGTTGAGCATCGGACAGGATAGCGGCCTGAGACCTGTATCGTCAAAATATGCGATTAAAAACGCAACTATCATACAGGCTCCAGGAAGAACCATTCAGAATGGTACCATCATTATTGAAAATGGTGTGATCAAGGCAGTAGGAACTAACATCAGTATCCCGGCAGATGCATGGGTAGTGGATGCAGATTCCATGTTTGTCTATCCAGGATTTATTTCTGGGATGTCCAATATTGGCGTGGAAGAGCCAAAAGATGATGATACTAGAGATGACAGAAGAATGACAGGAACTCCTACATATAAAAGAGCAGGAATAACTCCAGGTGTATCTGCAAGGGACATGCTTAGTGAAAAAGAAGGAGTAGAAGATTACCGAAAAATAGGATTCACTGCATCTCATAGCGTTCCTCACAAAGGTATGATTGCTGGAAAAGGTGCTATCATTCTTTTAGGTGGCTCATCAGCTGAGGCGATGGTTGTGAGAGAAAATACATCCATGTTTAGTCAACTATCTGGTGCGGGTGGTGTATACCCAAATACAGTCATTGGTGTAATGGCAAAGTACAGAGACCTTTACAGAAAGGCAGGGGAAGCACAAGATTATCAAGCAAGATATAAGGCAAACAGTAATGGGATGGAACGTCCAGTTTCAGACGCAACACTAGAGGCAATGTTTCCTGTAGTATCCAAACAAATGTCCGTGGCTTTCAAAGCTGAGAGTATTCTGGATATAATGCGAGTACTCACTCTTAAAAATGATTTGGGTTTCAATCTTATGCTTGGTGAAGTGAAGCAAGGATGGGATGCAATTCCTTCAATTAAGAGTGCTGGATCTCCGGTTTTCCTTTCACTGGATTTACCAGAAATGAAAGAAGAGAAAGAGGACGATGCTAAAAAAGAGGACGATGCTAAAGAAGATGAAGAAGACGATGCTAAAGAAGGAGATGATGAAAAGAAAGAAGAAACTGCAGAAGACAAGGAAAAAGCAGCCTTAGAAATGAGACAAAAAGAGATGATTAAAAAGTATTACACTCAAGCGTCTCAGTTTTCTAGTCAAGGCATAAAGTTTGGATTTTCGACATTAGATTCAAAATCAAAAGACTTTAAGTCTACCATGATGAAAGTGATTGAAAATGGCCTTTCTGAGGATAAAGCTTTAGCAGCATTAACGACCACTCCAGCAGAGATATTGGGAGTTTCTTCTATTATGGGAACCATTGACAATGGTAAAATGGCGAATCTTGTTGTGACTGATACAGCCTATTTTACCAAAGACTCAAATGTGCGTTTCGTTTTCATAGACGGTGTGAAGTATGAATATGAAGTGAAAAAGAAGAAGAAAAAGAAAAGCTCAGGAGATGAAGCGGTAGACGCTGCAGGTGAGTGGAATTATACCACAGAAACTCCACAAGGAAACGGGAAAGGTGTTATTAAGCTTGAAGGCAAGCCAGGTGATTATTCAGGAACAATTTCTGTAAGTTTCAATGGAAGTACCAATGAAATCAGAGATTTGGTAGTAGATGGTAATAATGTGACGTTCTCATTTACTATCAACATGGGAGATGAAGTGACTGTTAATATCAGTATGGATATAGAAGGAGATTCGTTTGAAGGAACGCTCTCTGTAGCTTCTTTTGGCAGTTTCCCAATGGAAGGATCAAGAGAGCCTAAATAATAACAAGCAAAACGCTTGAACAAATAATTGAGAAATGGATTTGTCTGAACGAAAGCAAGTCCCTCAAAATTGAAAATTGAAGAAAATGAAAAAAATACAATTAATCATAACGTTTATCCTTAGTGTTACCATTTTGGTAGCTCAGGATAAAGGAAGTGTGCTAATTAAAAATGGAACTGTTTTAACAGTAACCAATGGCACACTCAATGAGACAGATGTTCTTATCAAAGATGGAAAGATTTCCAAAATTGGTAAAGGACTTAGCGCTCCTAGTGGAGCGAAAACTATTGATGCAACTGGGCTATTTGTAATGCCAGGTATTATTGATGCTCATTCACATTTGGCACTAGATGCAGTCAATGAAGCAACTAGTCCGGTTACGGCAGAAGTCTGGGTTGGAGATGCATTAAACCCTTTAGATGTAGGAATATACCAAGCATTAGCTGGTGGTGTAACTACTGCGCATTCTATGCATGGATCTGCTAATGCAATTGGTGGACAATGTGAAACTGTGAAGTTCCGATACGGAGAAGTAAATCCAGATAAGATGAGAATGGCGGGAGCTCCTCGGACAATCAAGTTTGCTTTGGGAGAAAATCCTACCAGAGTTCATGGTGCTGGAAATGGGGTACAGCCAAGCACTAGAATGGGTGTTGAACATGTGATCAGAAGTGCCTTTTCGGAAGCAAAAGAATACATGGAACAACGTGATGCATACAATGCAAACAAAGGAAAAAAAGGTTTCAAAGGGAAGGCTCCTGCATATGACCTTAGAATGGAAACATTAGCTGATATTCTGAAAGGAAACATCATTATTCATTGCCACTCTTACAGAGCTGATGAAATTTATATGCTAATGCAAGTATGTAAGGATTTCGGAATTGATAAACTAGTTTTCCAACACGTAAACGAAGGATTCAAAGTAGCTCCTGAGCTTGCAGAGTTTGGTGCAATGGCATCCGTTTTTGCAGATTGGTGGGCTTATAAATTTGAAGTGTATTACAGCACTGCATATAATGCCGCTATCTTGACTGAAAATGGAGTAACTACTTCTATCAACTCTGACTCTGGTGAATTAATTAGACACCTATATCACGAGGCTGCTAAAACTCAGAAATATGGCGGACTATCAGATGATCAAGCATTATCTCTCATCACTATAAATCCTGCGAAGCAGTTAGGTATTGAAGGTAGAGTTGGATCTTTGGAAGAAGGAAAAGAAGGTGATGTCGCAATCTTCAAAAATCATCCACTTTCGATTTATGCTATTGCTCAATATACGATTGTAGACGGAGTTGTTAGATTCGATCTAGCTAATGATGTAGACGATCAACGAATTTATCCAGATGCAGAAGAGAAAATCGATGTGACCGTTTGGGAAAAAGAGGATCATGATAGATGCATGCAGAACACAGAATTTTTATTCACAGGTAAATAAGAGCTGACATGAAAAAAATTAAATTAATATTTAGTACACTGTTTTTCTTGGTAGCAACGATTGGCTTTAGCCAAATGCCGAAAGGAAGAACAGGAACATTTGCCTTGACAAATGCCACGATAGAAACAGTAACCAAAGGAACCATTCAAAATGGTACCTTGATCATAGCAAATGGAATGATCTCTGAAGTAGGAACAAACGTAACTATTCCTTCAGGGGCAGAAACCATTGACTGTTCTGGATTAACAATCTACCCGGGTATGATTGACGGAGGCACCTTACTTGGACTTGTAGAAATTAATGCAGTCGATAGAACAAAAGACAATAATGAAGTTGGAAATATCAACCCTCATATTCAGGCTTTGACAGCTATCAACCCTAGTTCAGCATTGATCCCGGTTACGCGTGTAAGTGGTGTAACTACCACACTTGCAGTTCCTAGTGGAGGCTTGTTTTCAGGAACAGCGTCATTAATCAACTTACATGGATATAATCCTGATCAGATGTACGCCGGCTTTAAAGGTGTAGTAATGAATTTTCCTGCTACTGGCAGAAGAGGACGTTGGGACAGAAGATCAGATGATGACATAAAAAAAGCTGCTGAGAAATCTTTAGAAGAATTAAATGATGTTTGGGCAAAGGCGATTCAGTATCACAAGATTGATTCTGCTACCAATGGAAAAGATCAAGATTACTATCCAGAAATGGAAGCGATGCTTCCAGTAGTAAGAGGTGAAATGAAGCTATTGATTAACGTCAATTCTGCTAACGATATTAAGTCTGCTTTAAAGTGGATTGAAGAGAAGAAAGCCAATGCAGTCCTTTGCGGAGTAATGGAAGGTTGGAGAGTTGCAGACGAAATTGCTAAAGCAGGAATTCCAGTGATTACTGGTCCAGTTTTGAGTAATCCTACTCGCGATTATGATCGATATGATAAGCCTTATGCTAATGCAGGTATTATGCAAAAAGCAGGTGTTAAGGTAGCTATCAGAACCAACGATACAGAGAATGTGAGAAATCTTCCATACAATGCTGGATTTGCAGCAGCTTATGGAATGGGACAAAAAGAAGCGTTAAAAGCTATTACTATTGTTCCCGCTGAAATTTTTGGAGTTGCAGATAAATATGGTTCTTTAGAAAAAGGAAAAGTGGCCAATCTGTTTGTAACAGATGGTGATCCTTTTGAAACCAAAACAAATGTAAGACATGTATTTATCGCTGGATGGATGGTTCCAATGGTAAGTAGACATACACAGTTATATGACGAATTCCTCGAAAGATCCCCAGGAGTAAAGAAGTAACTACACGTTTTTTATAAAAAAGAAGCTGTCTCAAAAGGGGCAGCTTTTTTTCGTTTCTATTTTTTTTC
>CAYGTD010000097.1:0-11802 GCA_964352725.1 uncultured Roseivirgaceae bacterium | reverse complement strand
TTTTCCTTTCATGATAAGTGTGTGTAAACAGACAATACAAGTTGATTTAGATGTTGAACATAGGTTCATTCAGTCTTTTTTTTTAATATTGAGCACGCTTATAAAGTTGTTTAAATAAGTATGAAACAATTCCGAAGATTTAGTTTAATCATAGTGTTATTTCTGCCTTTGACACTGATATCTCAGGTTCTTTTTAGTGATATAACTAGTGATTTAACCTCTTTTAATGTAAAAACGGCTGACTCTTGGGGCTCAGGTGTGACTGCTGAAGATTATGATAAGGATGGTGATATTGACTTAGTTCTATGTTCTGATGCGTCAAGTAATTCATTACTACTCGTTAATAAGCTTTATCATAATGGTGTTAAGGGTAAGTTAGAATTTGAAGTAAGGCCTTTAGGTTTTAATTTTCACACACGTGTAGGTATGTGGTTTGATTACAATGGGGATCATCGATTGGATTTACTTTTTGCAGGAGATTGTCTGTCTTTAGGAGATGACTGTAATCAGACAATCATATTGTTTGAACAGCAGGAAAATGGAGATTTAATTAATGTTACTGAAAAGGCGGGATTATTGGGAGCTCCGTATGCAGAGAGGGGACCCATGTCTGGAGTTGCAATAGGGGACATGAATGAGGATGGATTTTTAGATGTTATTATTCCATTTTTTAATCGCCTGTCTATCTATTTGGAAAACCAAGGGGATGGAACTTTCAAAAAAATATTTGACAAGTTTGATGTTGGAAGACAGAAAAATTGGACGCCAGTTATATTTGATATCAATCAAGATGGTTGGGTGGACTACTATCAAGCAGTCGATCTTGGTTGGCCTAACCAATTTTGGACACATAATGGTGATATGAATTTCGCAGACAAGGCTGAATTATATGGCATTAACCATCAAAGTGATGACATGGGTGTCAATATTGGAGACTATGATCAAGATGGCTATTTGGATATTTATGTCACTAACATAGAAAATGAATTTAAGGGCAATGTTCTTTTAAGAAATAGTGAGAATCAAATGTTTGACAATGTTGCCTATGATGTAGGAGTTGCTAGTGGCGGCTGGGGCTGGGGAGTTACTTCTTTAGATGCAAACAATGATGGTTGGTTAGATATTGCTACCACTAATGGATTTGAAATTGATGAATATGACCAATCTAAACTTTGGTTAAATCTAGGTAATGGCTCTTTTCAGGACATATCAGAAGAAAGCCAATTTAATGACACCTTAATGGCTACATCTTTGATATCTATTGATTTAGATCGGGATGGAGATTTAGATCTAATTCAAACATTAAAATCTCAATTTCATGATCAAGGTTTCAGATTTCTTGAAAATCAACTAGCACATAATACAAACGAAAATTTTATTGTTATTCAACCCCGTATGGAAGGCTCAAATCATTGGGCAATAGGAAGTCTTGTTAGGATAAAGACTAAAAGTGGAGATCAACTAAGACCGATCACTGCCGGTATTGGTTATTTTAGTCAAGAACCAGCCGAGGCGTTTTTTGGAATAGGGTCTGATACGGAAATTGATGAAATTGTAATTTCTTGGCCAGGTGGTGGTAAGACTAAAATCAATAATGTACTTGCTAATCAAGTTATTCAAATAAGCGATGAGAATGCATTACACCCTCCAAGAAATTTACAATCTAAGATAATACCCCAAAACAGTATTTTGTTATCGTGGGATCCAACCTCTACCATAGAAACGTCTTATTTAATTGAGAGATCTATTGATTCATTATTTGAATCTTATGAACAATTTGAAATAGAATCTGATCAATATGAATACTTGGATGAATCACTTGAGCTAGGAGCGACGTATTATTATCGTGTAAGAGCTAAATCGAGTGATGAGATTTCACGTTCAACGCTTCATATCCGCACAGGGGTTACGGAAGAGGTGAAGATTCCTGAAAATTTATTTTCAAAAAATCTATCTGTAAACTCCGTGAAAATTTCATGGACAGATTTATCCGATAATGAGAATAGTTTTATTATTCAGCGATCAGGAAATGAATCATTTGATTCATTTATTGAATTTGAGCTCCCAAAAAATTCACAAGATTTCATTGATACAAACCTTGAGCCAAATTCAGTTTATTACTATCGAATTAGGGCAGTAGGCGAATTTGGGATTTCCTCCTTTACGGAATCAATTAAGGTAGATTTGTCGATTGGTGTATTAGCAATAGAGTCATTAGAGGCCTTTCTAATTTATCCTAATCCTTCTTCTGGAATTATAAATTTCAATTTGAACATGGATATTGTAGAGGAAGTAGTTATTACAAATCTTAATGGGATAACATTGGAAAAATTTAATCCTAAATCTTCGGTTTATAAACTTAGCAATCGATATGCTAAAGGCCAATATTTATTAAGAGTGAAAATAGATACTAAATGGATAACCACAAGTATTCTAATTGAACAAGAATAGTTGTTTCGAACAAATAGATGGCAATCTCATGATGTATGAGATTTGATCAAACCCTGCTTTTGTAATTTTCTTATTCTCTGTAGATTCGACATTGGATAGTTAAAAAGCGCTTTTACCAAGAATAACACTCTTTTAATAGGTATTTCAAAACCCAACACTGCTCAATTCTTTATTATATAATGTTGAGAACGCCATTTGCTGCCTTCGATGATAACTATATATTTTCCTGATTTTATGTTTGAAACATCTATTTCGTTATCGACAGGCAAATACTCTTTTTCATATACTTTTTTCCCATTGAAATCATAGAACGATATATTATATCTTGAGATATTAGGTAAATTTATTTTTATGATATTATCAACAGGATTAGGATATATAAGTCCATATGAATCAATTTCTTTGTTACCTAAAGCGGTATTTGAAAAGTACTTAATGCCATACTCATATGCTTCAATACCAATGTTATAACCAATAATTCGTCCATTTATATCATCTGCAGGTGGATGAATGCCACCCCAAATTCTAGATAAACTACATTGGTCTGAAGCATCTGTATAGGTAGCCCATTGTAATTTTATCTCGCTGGAGGGTCCCTCTTCAAAGACCAAAAATTCATTTTTAAGTGCATCAAACTCACCTAATCCATTTGGGAAAAACGGACTTCCTGTCATTAAAGTCATTAATTCAGCGGCGGCTCTGGAGTAAGTTGAGTGACCAGAAACATATCCAGCGAATGGTGGGGTGATAAAAGTTGGACGCTGATAAGGCCACCATTGTTCCGCTAAAATCCACCCAACGCCAGCTACATCAGTCTCTGGATTTGGTATGAATGGATCTTCTATAGAACCTGGCCCTCGCCATGAGAACAGCTTAATTTTCCCAATATTCTTATCATCTTTTCCTCTTAGTTCAACGGGATCAGATTCTGTTACCTGCTCAATATATCCTTCAACTAAAGGAAGTCCTCCAATATTGTAATTAACACCATCTGGATCAGTACTTTGACCTAGATCAGCCATGAATCTTATGGCTGAAATAGGGCGAATGTAATCATACCAACCTTTGATTCCCCATGAGGTAATAGCCACATCATGCATTGCACCACCAAGTAAAAAATATGTTTTTATATCCCATTCAAGATTGCTAAGAGTCTCACCCTGACCATTGAATTTTTTATCAGAAATTCTATCAGAAACATAATTTAGAAGTGTAAACCAATGTCCTGGTGGTGTTTCAGAATCTGGCCCATCGGCCCAGAATTCAGCAAGAACACGTCCATAATCACCTAATTTCACTATTTGATTTTCATAAGGTTGATTAGTAAATGGATTGACAGAGTGTCCTTGACTTGCATCACCACCTTCTATATATGAGTAGAATGCTTTCTGATTTGTGAAGGTACTTGGGAGATCAGAAAACACATAATTACCAATAGATGCAGGTGAAATATTAATTTCCTTTGAAAGATTGGCATCTAAATGGCCAGACCAAATAGCGACAAGAGAAAAATTCCATTGATATAATTCAGTATCTTCAGAATTATTTTCAGGGTTATGATAAGGTGGGGGACCAGGGTCGTGATAAACCCAGTAATCAAAGCCATCACGATTAAAAACAGTTAAATCATCCTGCACTAGAGAAAAGGGTCTTACTATTCCCCATTCTGGACTTAAAAAATCGGGTATTGCACTTTCTGTAATTTCACCACTCTGATCTATAAAGGTTGAAAATTCAAGCGGTTGCCATCTATTCGGATCTTCAATTGTAGGGTTACCCATTATACTATCTAAGGCAATTTCTTCGGGAAATAAGGGAGGATTTACCGGTTGATAAAACTTATTGACATACCCGTTAACTTCATTCGATCCATCCTGAAGACCATATTTAATGTATTCACTTGCGATATAATTTCCTAAAGCAGCCGATGAACCGGTTGTATAATCTGTAGAAGTAAAACTAGGATCTAGTCCTAAACTTGCAAATAATTCATCAATTAAGTCAAGCGTTGCTTCTGCTTGTGGAGAGTCGGAATACCTATGCTGTAGCAATCGACAAGCGGCATAACTTATTGCCTTTTCCATATTTTCCTCATTAGTTCCTGATAAAGAGTTGAATCCTTGAAATGGAGAATCAAACTCATGAACTGTATTCCCTATAAGATACGGGGAAGATTCACTATTGAATATGGCCCATGCATCAAACATAGCCGCAGATATATGGAATAAGTTTCTAGCATGAACAGTAGGACGAGCAAAATCATTTCTTATCGCTTCTAAGTTGATCTCATTCCATTTTCTCGCTACTGAATGTTGTGCATTCACATTTAGATTGAGAATTAGCATTAAAATCAATAAACTGAAATTCAATGAGTGTTTCATAAAGAATAACGTTGTAGTATATTATAAGACAAAATTAACTATATGTATTTTTTAAGTACAATTCTTCTTATTTTTTATATCCTTTCATTCAAAAAATAGTCTAGCAATAGAAACTTTACTGTTAATTTATTTTAGATTAATTGCGGATGTTATGTATTGACATACTTCAGCATTATTCTCTTGCCATCTGAATTTGTGGGTCATAACTCCATCATTCAAGCATAGAAATAAAAAGTTATTTATAATTTAAAATCCTTTTAAGGGTATTGAATGAAAAGGTTGTTTATAATTTATTCAAGGAATATGATCTATTTTTGAAGAAAAATATTAAATAATGAATTACAAAATTTGCATAGTGATTGTTGGATTCTTAAATCTGATATTGACCAATTCTGCATTATCTCAAACTTTATCCAATGTTGTAGTTATTGAATCCGGGATGCCTTTAAATAATATTGGGATCATTGGAAAAGAAGTACCTAAAGGAGAAATAAAAGGAAGTCAGTATTTATTTGATGACTGGGTAGTTGCAAATGTGCTTATCAATGATGATAAGTTATTAAAAGATATTAAAATGAATGTTGACTTAATGAGAAACGAAGTTGATATTCTCATTGGAGAAAATCGTAAAGTTTTGCCTAAAAGCATCGTCTCAAATTTTCAATTAGTTGAGTCTAACCTTATGTATTATTGGCAAAGTGTGGATGAAGACCTCATTTTGATTTGTGAGCTTGTAGAAGGGAATTCATTTGACTTACTTGAAGAGGTTTTCTTAACTATAAAGGAGCCGACTTACAATGTTGCATTGGACATGGGATCTAGGGATACTGAAATACTAAGACGCACTAATTTTTGGATTAGGCATAAAAATGGAACTCTCACTAAGATATCTAACTCCGGAAGGAAGAACTTGAAAGCGTTTAAAGATGATAGTTTATTAAAAGATTTTATAAATGATAATCAGTTATCATGGAAATCTCGAAATGATCTAATTCTAATTACACAAAAAGCAAATGCTGAATTATAGTTTCCGTTTCAAAATTTCCTCAATGTTAAAACGAGAGTCTCATCATCGCATTTTTAATTAATAAAAGTAAAGAGGCCATTCATCACTTTTTCCTATTTAAATGATTATCAATTTCTAAATTGCGAAAGCAATTTTCTTAATTTCAAAACTGATTTAATGAAGCAATTTTTTTCAATACTCTTTGTAGTGTTATGTTCACTTACGATGGCTCAAGAAAGCACTCGTCCTTTTTTTATATCTGCCGAAATAGGAATAGGTAATGGAAATTCTGAATTTGGATATCAAGTTGTTGAACAGGCTCCAGGCACTGAGGTAGCGTCAGTAGCAAGCAGAACATTTACAAGTAATTTTGTCCGTTCAAGGTTAAGCCTCTCTCTAGGTTATGAATATAAATCATTTAGTACAGGATTAGTAGCAATAGTAGGCACTCAAAAAAGTAATAATGTAGAAAATAGAGTTGTCAGAGAGAATGGTACTAGTATAACAAATAAGGGTGTTCAAACTTGGCCTAAGGGAAAGTCATACTACGGAATATTTATAGAATACAATTGGAAAATAGCAGATGATATTTGGTTTTCTCCTAGAATTGATTTTCTCAAGTATTCATTACCTAGTGATGAAACCTTTATCGCTGATGGTGCATATGTCGATAATAGCCTCACATTTAATGATATTTTCCTAGACAGAAATGCTTTAGGAATTGGCGGAAAACTTAAATTTTTTGCTAGAGAGGGACAATTCTTTTTTATGGGGTTTAATTACGTGAAAGATTCTTTCTCATTATCTAGAGACTATATTCAAGAAACCTTTACTGATTTTACTTTTAAGCAAAGTCAAATAAGTATAGTTGTTGGATATCAATTTTCTCTTTAAATAATAAAATAGAAGTGTTCGATTAATCTTAATTTCAATTATTAGGAGGATATGTAGTTTGATAAGTAAATAATCATTCTTTTTACATTTGATCCTATATAGTTAGAAATGATCATCGTCAGTAGAAAAGAACACTTCAATGCAGCTCACAAACTGTACAACCTAAATTGGTCGAAGAAAAAAAATATTGAAGTTTTTGGTCCTTGTGCTAATGAAAATTGGCATGGTCATAATTTTGAATTGATTGTTAGTGTGAAGGGAATCCCTGATCCTGAGACTGGGTTCGTTATTGATCTGAAGAAATTAAGTGTTTTATTAAAGATGGAAATACTAGACAAAGTAGATCACAAAAATCTCAATTTGGATGTTCCTTTCATGAAGGATAAAATGGCAAGTTGTGAGAATCTTGTTGTTGCTTTTTGGGAAATTTTGAAAAGTAAAATTGTAGAATTAGCTCCCAATTCTACATTACATCATATACGTCTTTATGAAACTCCGAGAAATTTTGTTGATTACTACGGCAATTAATGATTAATGAAATATTTTATAATTGCCGGAAATCATTCAGACGACATTCAAGCAGCAAGACTTTCTCAAGCCATAATGAGAAATGATGTAAGAGCTGAAGTTGTAGGAATTGGAGGTTCAAGGATGGTAAAGGCTGGCATTAATGTTTTGGGTAGATACTCGGAATTCACAAACGATCCGTTGTTTTTCTCACCATACTTAAGCTGGAAATCTAAAAAGAAAGTAGGAAAATACCTTGAGGATAGTTCTGCTGATATCTTGATTGTTTTGAATCCTAATTACTTCTTTCTATTCAAGTCGGCTAAAAAATTGGGCGTTAGAACATGTTATTATAATTCGCCCTATGATTTTGAATTTAATTATCAAAAAAAGAAGCTAAATAAAAGTTATATTGATAAAACGCTATTTGCTCTTCCCCCTGCCGCTAAAACTGATAGTAATATTGATGGATCTACTGAGTATGTCGGATGTCCGTTAATTGATTCGGTTAAAGATTATAAATATGATCCTCAGTTTCAAGTCGATCCTGCCCAAATTACAATAACAGTTTTACCTGGAGATGGATTTATTGAAATCGAGCGAAGTATAAAATTGGTCCAAGAACTTATTGAAAAAGCGCCAGAATTCAGGTTTTTAATAGCAGGATCGAGTACGGTAAGACCAGAGGTTTACAAGAATTTGGAAAAAATTGTGAATGCTGAGATATTTTTCGATAATGAATATGATCTCGTTAAAAGGGCAAATGCTTGTATTGTATTTTCGAACGTAGCAAGTTTAGAAACAGCCTTGCTTAATTGTCCCCAAGTGTATGTCTGCAAAAGACATTCAATTGTAAGTTCACTATCAAAAATTTTCGAAAGAGAGAAATGGAAGTCGTTGGTAAATATTGTATCGGGAAAGCAAATCGTTAAGGAAGTAGATTTAAGTAACGATAAAAATGATACTGTTCTAATTGAACTGAATAAAATGGTTACTGACCACCATTACTGTGCACGAATAATGGAAGATTATCAAGAACTACTTGAGAAAATTGGAGCTGAGTCAGCCTCAAAAAATGCCGCTAGAATTATTAATGAATGGATTAATCCTGATTAAGCGGCTCTTAGTTTATTGAACTTTGATTTTTCAAATTTTTCCACAGCATAGTCTTTAGATACAATCATTTCTTTCACATCATTATTTGATGGAAGTTCAAACATTGCATCTGTCACTATTGCCTCACATATTGAACGCAAGCCTCTAGCACCAAGATTGAATTCCATTGCTTTTTCTACTATGTAGTCTAAAGCCCCTTCTTCAAACTTCAATTTGACGTCTTCCATTTCAAACAATTTCGTGTATTGCTTCACCAATGCATTTTTTGGCTGAGTAAGAATTTTTTTGAGTGCATCCTCATTCAATGGATCAAGATGTGTCAAAACTGGAAGTCTGCCGATCAATTCAGGGATTAGACCAAAGCTCTTTATATCCTGCGCAGTAATGTATTGTAAGAGATTGTCTTTATCAATGACTCCAGACATAAAATCATTCTCATTAGAGAAGCCAATCGGTTTTGTATTGAGTCTATTGGCTATATGTCTATCAATTCCATCAAATGCTCCACCACATATAAATAGAATATTTTCTGTGTTGACATTGATCATTTTTTGATCAGGATGCTTTCTTCCTCCTTGAGGCGGAACATTTACGGTGGTACCTTCTAGTAATTTCAACAAAGCTTGTTGAACACCTTCTCCGCTGACATCTCGAGTTATGGAGGGATTATCTGATTTACGAGCAATTTTATCAATTTCATCTATATAAACAATGCCTCGTTCAGCTTGATCGACCTCATAATTAGCGCTTTGTAGGAGACGCGTTAAGATACTTTCTACATCTTCTCCCACATACCCAGCTTCAGTGAGTACAGTAGCATCGGCAATACAAAATGGAACTTGTAAAATTTTAGCTAGTGTTTTGGCTAAATAGGTTTTACCAGTTCCAGTTTGTCCCACCATAATAATATTTGATTTTTCAATCATAATATCATCTTTATTATCCGTTTGCATCAATCTCTTATAATGATTGTAAACAGCAACAGACATAAACTTCTTTGCATCATCCTGCCCAATAACGAACTCATCTAAATGAGCCTTCATATCTGCGGGTTTTATTAATTTGAAGTTCGGTGACTCATTGTCAGTTGTAGTTTTTAACTCTTCATTTAAAATTTGCTGAGCCTGAGCAATACATTTATCGCAAATGTGCGCGTGTATCCCAGAGATCATAAGATCTACATCCTTTTTATTTCTTCCGCAAAAACTACAAGTAACTTGTGCCATAATTATTTCTTAATCAAAACTTCATCAATTAGGCCGTATTCTTTGGCCTCAGCTGCTCTCATCCAATAGTCCCTATCAGAATCTTTTTCAATGTCTTTGTATGATTTGCCAGAATGTTTTGAAAGTATACCATAAAGATCCTTTCTCAATTCCTGCATTTGCTTCAAAGTTATCTCCATATCTCGAGACTGACCTTGCATACCACCGCTAGGTTGGTGAATCATGATTCTAGCATGAGGCAAAGCAGAACGTTTTCCAGCGGCACCACCAGCTAAAAGTACAGCTCCCATTGATGCAGCCATTCCAGTACAAATAGTCGCAACATCAGGATTAACATATTGCATGGTATCATACATTCCTAAACCAGCATATACTGACCCTCCAGGGCTATTCACATACAAGAGTATGTCTTTTTTAGAATCTACTGACTCCAAGAATAGTAATTGAGCTGTAATAATATTTCCAATATTTTCCTCTACTTGCATGCCGAGGAAAATGATGCGATCCATGATTAATCGAGAGAATACATCAATTTCACGGAAATTGGTTGGACGTTCTTCAATCACAGCTCGAGTCATGTTTTCAACATGATGAACGTAACTGTCAAAAGCAGTTCCGCTAATATTTTGGTCCTTAACGGCAAATTTTCTTAGTTCTTCAGTATTTATCATTGGTATAAGTTAAAGAATAGATGTAAAAATAAAAAAGTCCTGATTCACAGGACTTCTTATAACTTATTTTGATTTGTGTTGGTTCAAATAAGAGTATTCAGTTTATAGCTTTCTGAACTCGTCTAGTGAAACAGTTTTATCTTTTATTGTTACTTCGGTTTTAATATAATTCAGTACTTTTTGGGATTGGACTTGATTGAAAACTTTCATGTAGTTTTCTCCATTTTCACCTTGAAGATAATTCTGAGCGAAAGTATCCATCTGATCATTCATTTGATCTCCAAGACCTGATCCCATGAATTGTTTCTTGATCAATTCTTTCGCCTCGTTCACTACATCATCATTCTCTACCTTGATCTCTTGATCTTTCACAATCTTGTTTCTTACCAAAGACCATTTCAACTCTTTAGAATACATCGTGTATTCCATGTCTATCATATCCTGAGTGATGTTTTCATTGGTTCTCAATAACCACTTTTTTAAGAATCCATCAGGTAAGTTAATTTTTGCAGCATCAGAAAGTTTTTCTTTCAGTTGGTGCTCAAAGAAATTAACAGATTCACTTTCGTAATTCTTCGATACAGCTTCTTTCACCTTTAATCTGAATTCTGTTTCGTCTTTCACAGAATCTTTCCCAAAAGTTTTGTCAAACAATTCCTGATTTACAGGAGCAAGGATATGATGATTTACTGCCTTTAAAGTAAAGTTTAATTTTCCTTTAATTTTCTTTAACTCTCCATCATCCAGCCTAAGTTGACTCTTCAAAACATTATCGTGTTTAAAAGATTTCTTAGGATCTAATTCAACTTCTGTTTCCAATTTTATCCCAACAAGTTTTTTGACTGTGCCCTTTTCTACATCTTTAAGATCGATACTGATTTCCTGCTCAATTGAGCCGTCTTTTGATTTAATCGATCCATATAAAATATCATTTTCAGCACTCACTTCAGGATTTTCAGTCTCGCCAAATTGTCTTTGAAGATTTTCAATTGTTTCATCCAAAACTTGATCATCTACTTTTATATCATATTTCTCAAGTTTTACCTTTTTGTCAATTTTAAGATCAAAAGGTTCAGCAAATCCAATCTCATATCCAAAATCAAATTGCTCATCATTATCCCAGTCAAAAACCTTATCCACAGATTGAGGTAGCGGCTCTCCTAGAAATTGAATATCACTCTCACGAAGGAATGAATTAAGTTTCTCAGAAACTAGTTTATTGATTTCATCTACGATCAATGATTGACCATACATTTTCTTAATCATCCCAGTAGGCACTTTTCCTTTACGGAAACCTTTGATATCGGCAGTCTTACTGTATTGTTTGATTTTTTGATCAACTCCAGGTTGAAAATCAGCTCTCTTTACGCTAATTTTAATTACACCTTCGGTTTTTCCAGATTTGTCAAAATTTATGTCCAAAGTACAAATGTTTGGTGTGTATAAAATAAAAACCCCCTTACACGAATTAACTCGGAAAGAGGGTTGTTTTAAAGTGCGGATGGAGGGACTCGAACCCCCATGCCTCGCGGCGCTAGATCCTAAGTCTA
>CAYGTD010000096.1:0-11829 GCA_964352725.1 uncultured Roseivirgaceae bacterium | reverse complement strand
GAATAAGTAGATAGTTATTTTAAATTTAAAAAAGGGGTCAAGTCAAGAACTTGGCTCCTTTTTAATAAGAGACTGAAGCTTAAGTTAAATACGTCTCCAAATGTTTAGTTTCCCAATCTTTCATAACATCAAGTTCAGATGAAAAATGCCACTGGCATACATAAAGACCAAAAGGTAGATCTTCAATCAATTAAAATTGATTCAGAAACCTTTTTCAAAATCAGTAATAATCATCTCATGCGCCCATTCTTTATGAGTGTGGTAAGTGACTCCAATCATTGGATGTTCATTTCTAGCAATGGAGGGTTAACGGCAGGCAGAAAGAATTCAGAAAATGCCATCTTTCCATATTACACGGATGATAAAATCACAGAATCAGCTGAAAATACTGGGTCTAAATCCATTTTTCATGTTCAAGTAGATGGTGCAGATCATTTATGGGAACCCTTCACCAATAGAAACGAAGGAAAATTCAACTATTCAAGAAATCTCTACAAAAACCTTTACGGTAACAAAATCATTTTCGAAGAAGTCAATCATGACTTAGAAGTTACCTTCCGATACAAATGGAGCTCAAGCAATGAATTTGGTTTCATCAGAGAAAGTACTCTATCAAACCATTCAACTAAAGAAATTAAAGTCCATCTTTTAGATGGCATCCAAAATATCCTCCCTAGTGGAGTTCCATCAGATACACAAACTAAAGCGAGTAACCTCGTTGATGCGTACAAAAGAAATGAGCTCGATGAGCGCAGCGGACTTGGCATTTTTGCCTTAAGTGCCATTATTGTAGATAGAGCAGAGCCTAGTGAAGCTTTAAAAGCAAATGTGGTTTGGTCTCTTGGGTTGGACAAACCCATTCACCTCCTCTCCTCTTTACAACTAGACTCTTTTAGAAAAACAGGAATTGTAAAAGAAGAAACAGACATCAAAGCAGAAAAAGGAGCTTACCTCCTTACTCAAGAAATTAAACTTGCCTCCAATACGGATAAAACCTGGATGCAAGTCATCAATGTTAATCAAGACATCAGTCAGATAGAGATACTCTCTGATCGTATCCAAAATGATCCTAATCTAGTTGGTACTATCAATGAAGACATAGAAGTAGGTACTCAACGGTTAGTGCAGCGTGTAGGTGCTTCTGACGGGCTACAACTTACTGCAGACAATAGAAGAAACGCTCGCCATTATTCAAACACCCTCTTCAATATCATGAGAGGTGGAATTTTTGATGAGAATTACCAGATTGAAAAGTGGGACTTTAAAAAATACCTGAAAAATGCGAGTAAAGAACTCAATCAAAAAGTGGACGATCTAATCGTATCGCTTGATGAACAATTTACCTATCAGCAATTATTAGAAGTTGCAAAAGCAACCAATAATGCAGACTTTATTCGACTTAGTACAGAATACCTGCCACTAAAATTTAGTAGAAGACACGGAGACCCTAGTCGACCTTGGAATCAATTCTCAATCAATACTAGAAATGAAATAGATGGATCTAAAATATTAGACTATCAAGGAAATTGGAGAGACATTTTCCAAAATTGGGAAGCACTGGCCCTCTCCTACCCTGAGTTTATTGAAGGAATGATTTCCAAATTTCTCAATGCCAGCACTTTTGACGGGTATAACCCATATCGAGTAACCAAAGATGGTTTTGATTGGGAAACTATTGAACCAGACAATCCATGGTCATACATAGGGTATTGGGGAGATCATCAGATTATTTACCTTCAAAAGTTTTTAGAAATTATTGAAAACCACTTTCCAGGCAAGCTTCATGATTATTTCTCAGAAGATATCTTTGTCTACGCAAACGTTCCTTATAAAATCAAGTCCCATGAGGAGATTTTAGAAGACCCTAAAGACACGATCATTTTTGACGAACATCTGGATGAGGAAATAAGAAAAAACAGAGAAGATAAAGGTGCTGATGGCTCTCTGCTTCAAACTAGAAATGGTGACATCTATCGTGTCAATTTCATTGAAAAGATTTTGGCAACATCGCTTGCCAAACTTTCAAATTTCATACCCGAAGGAGGTATTTGGTTAAACACGCAACGTCCCGAATGGAATGATGCAAATAATGCTTTAGTCGGGAATGGTGTGTCAATGGTTACACTCTACTATTTACGCCGTTTCTTTAGCTTTCTTCAAGAATTGCTCAATAAACAATCTGGATCTGAGGAAATAACTATTTCAATAGAGCTATTAGAATTATATGCTGCAATTAGAAAAGTATTTGAAGGTCACTATGATGATCTAAAAAATCCAATCACCAATCAAACAAGAAAAGAAATTCTTGACGGTTTGGGTATGGCTGGTAGTCAATACAGAAATCAGATCTACAATGAGTTATTTTCAGGAGGTAAACGCAAAATAAGTACCTCAGAATTAGAATCATTTTGCAAGTTGGTATTGGATTTCCTAGATCACTCAATAGATGCCAATAAACGAACTGACGGAATGTATCATGCATACAATCTGATGACCATTGAGAATAAAAGCGAGGTGAGTATCGGTCATTTAAGTGAGATGCTTGAAGGTCAAGTAGCCGTGCTAAGCTCTGGATACCTCTCTTCTACTCAAAGCATAGAAGTACTTGATGCTATGAAAGACAGTAAGCTCTTCAGACCTGATCAATACAGCTATTTACTTTATCCAAATAAGGATCTTCCTAAATTTTTAGAAAAGAATGTCATCCCTGCTAAAAGTGTAGAATCATCTGAGCTATTGATTCAAATGATTAATGATGGAGACACGAGAATAATTATAAAAGACATCAAGAGTCAATATCATTTCAATGGGAATTTCAGAAATGCCAATGATGTAAAAAGTGCACTAAACCTTCTTTTAAACACACCATACGCTGAACTAGCAAAGAAGGATAGAGAGCAAGTGCTTAAGATTTATGAAGAAGTCTTTGATCATAAGGCATTTACTGGTCGTTCAGGAACGTTCTTTGGATATGAAGGATTAGGTTCTATTTATTGGCACATGGTCTCTAAATTACTTTTAGCAACCAAAGAATGTGCTCTTAAAGCAGTTCACAATGGAGAATCTCCAGAAATAGTCGGTAAACACCTCGAGCATTATTACGAAATCAATGAAGGAATTGGTGTAAATAAATCACCTGAGCTCTACGGAGCATTTCCGATAGATCCTTATTCACATACTCCAATCGGTAAAGGTGCTCAGCAACCTGGTATGACTGGTCAAGTAAAAGAAGACATCTTAAGTAGAGTTGGGGAATTAGGTATCACAGTAAATAAAGGTAAAATACAATTCAAACCATGCCTGCTCAGAGAAGGAGAATTTCTAAAAAATGAGGCAACATTTGATTATGTAGCGCTAGATCAAAGTGAGCAATCATTGACGATATCTGCCAATAGTCTTGCTTTTACTTACTGTCAAGTACCAATCACCTATACCATCTCTGACTATTATAAAATTGAAGTATTGGATAATGATAGATCTACATACTCTTTTGATTCAAATACTTTAGATGAATCAACGAGTCATCACCTTTTCAGTAGATCTGGAAAAGTAAAAGAGATACATGTTTTAGTAGATCAAAAAGATTTGAAATAAAAATTATGGACTTAAGACAAAACATATTGGCGTATTTAGCGATAATCAGTATTGTTTTTTCTTGCGGGACAGAAGAAAAAAAAGACAACATGCAATCTGAGGAGATGACAGCAAAAGAGATTTTAGGAAATCCAGCGTACTTAGCCATTTCATATGGTGGTTACCGTCAAAACAGTCGGAAAATTCAACCAACCATTGAGCATTTGAAAGAAGACATGAAACTCCTTTCAGCAATGGGCGTGAGAGTGCTAAGAACCTACAATGTTCAGTTACCACACGCGATTAATGTGGTTAAAGCCATCAATGAACTAAAGCAAGAAGATCCAAGCTTTGAAATGTATGTCATGTTGGGGGCATGGATTGATTGTAAGAATGCATGGACTGAGTTGGCTCCTGATCACAATGTGGAAAGTGAGCAAAATGCTGAAGAAATTGCAAGAGCAGTTGAAGTAGCTAAAAATTACCCAGATATTGTGAAAATCATCGCAGTAGGTAATGAGGCCATGGTCAAGTGGGCAGCATCTTATTATGTCCAACCAAGTGTGATCTTGAAATGGGTTAATCATTTGCAAAACCTAAAAGCCAATGGAGAACTTCCTAAAGATCTTTGGATCACCAGCTCTGATGATTATTCATCTTGGGGTGGTGGTGATTCAGTATATCATGTGGAAGATCTGAAGCAACTAATCAAAGCTGTTGATTTCATTTCCATGCACTCCTACCCTATGCACAATACACATTACAACCCGGAATTTTGGGGTGTATTTAATGGTGAAGAGAAATTATCAAAGAAAGATCAAATAGATGCAGCGATGAAGAGGTCGCTTGCATTTACAAAATCACAATATGATAGTGTGAAAAGCTACATGAAAAGTGTCGGTGTTGACAAACCAGTCCATATTGGTGAGACTGGCTGGGCAAGTAACGATAACCATCTCTACGGATCAGAAGGTTCAAGAGCTACAGATGAATATAAAGAGGGCTTGTTCTATAGTTTGATGAAGAACTGGACGAATAAAAATAATATTAGCTGTTTCTATTTCGAGGCTTTTGACGAGCCGTGGAAAGATGCTCAGAATCCTGAGGGCTCAGAAAATTATTTTGGCCTATTTACTAATGACGGACAGGCGAAATATCCTCTGTGGTCGCTTGTAGACGCTGGAGCTTTTGAAGGATTAGGTAGAGATGGAAAACCGGTCAAGAAAACATACGATGGAGACTTGGAAAAATTAGTAGAAATGTCATTAACACCTCCAATTAAGGAAGAAAATGTAATGACTCAATAACTATTCATTATGAAAATCTATGCTAAATATCTTATTATCTCCTTAACCCTACTTTCTATGGGATGCACTCAGGAAAATTCACTAGCAGTAGACGTCTTTGAGACTTCCGCTAGTGGAAACAAACTGGAAAAAATAACCACTTTCCCTTCCTCAGATAATCTATCAACTATTCAAATAAACAGTAACAAAACCTTTCAAACCATCACCGGATTTGGAGGAGCATTCACTGAGTCATCAGCTTATTTGTTAAACAAATTGGGACAGGAGAATAGAAAGAAAGTGATAGATGCTTATTTCAGCAGAGAAGGAGCCAATTACTCGCTCACAAGAACACATATGAATTCATGTGATTTCTCTCTAAGCCAATATTCTTATGCTCCGGTTCCTGAAGACATGAATTTGGACAACTTCACCATCCAAGATGATATGGATGATCTTATCCCGATGATAAAAGAGGCAATGAGCGCATCAGAAGACGGGTTTAAACTTTTCGCTTCTCCTTGGACCGCACCGCCTTGGATGAAAGATAACAACAAGTGGGTGGGTGGCAAATTGCTTCCAAAATACTACGATACTTGGGCTTTATTCTTTTCCAAATATGTGGATGCTTATAAAGCGGAAGGAATCGATATCTGGGGCTTCACAGTAGAAAATGAGCCTCATGGAAATGGGGACAACTGGGAAAGTATGCATTACACTCCAGAAGAGATGACTGACTTTGTTATGAATCATCTAGGTCCAAAATTAGAAGCAGATGGTAAAGGAGATAAAATTATCCTAGGCTATGACCAAAATAGAGCGGGACTACAAGAATGGGTAGATGTGATGTTCAAAGATGAAGCTTCCTCTAAATACTACGATGGAACTGCCATTCATTGGTATGAAAGTACCTATGAAGTTTTTCCTGAGGCATTGCAATATGCCCATAATAAAGCACCAGATAAGTACTTAATCGAGACGGAAGGGTGTGTAGATTCAGAAGTCCCAAAATGGCAAGATGATGCTTGGTATTGGTCGAAAGAAGCCACAGACTGGGGTTGGGATTGGGCAGCTGAAGATGAGAAATATTTACATCCTAAATACGCTCCTGTTAATCGCTATGCGAGAGACATTATTGGTTGTTTAAACAACTGGGTAGACGGCTGGGTAGATTGGAACATGGTGCTTGATCGCCAAGGAGGTCCCAACTGGTTTGAAAACTGGTGTGCAGCTCCTGTGATCGTAGATCCAGATGCTGACGAAGTGTACTTCACCCCTCTTTATTACACCATGGCTCATTTCAGTAAATACATACGCCCAGAGGCTAAAGTGATTGAATCAACCAAAACAGATAATCAATTGCAAGTCACAGCTGCTCAAAATCCAGACGGAAGCATTGCAGTAGTTGTATTTAACGAAGGTAATCAAGGAAAGCATTTTATGCTCCAAAGTGGGGAGCAGTCAACAAATATTTTCATAAATCCACAAGCTATTCAAACCATTATTATTTCACCTCAAACCTAATTCAAGATGGCAAACGCAACATCCAAGAGAATAAATCAAGTCCCTTTTCGACATAAAGTCGCCTTTGGTGTTGGTATGCTTGCCAATCAAATGTTCCCCGCATCATTAGGGATATTCATGGTGGTTTTGGTTCAAAATCTAGGTTTTCCTGGTTGGATGTGGAGCATAGTATACTTTCTTCCTCGTATGCTAGATGCATTTACAGATCCTATTATGGGCTTTATATCTGATAATACGAGATCAAAGTGGGGAAGAAGACGTCAGTATGTTTTAATCGGTGCTGTGGTAATGGGCGTCTCTTTTGCCATCATGTGGCAGCTTTATGGTGCCAATGGAGTGTCCTACAATTTCACCTACTTCTTACTCTGGTCTTTTGTGTTCTACATTGGACTAACCATCTTTAGTGTGCCCTATGTAGCTATTGGTTATGAAATGAGCGATGACTTTCATGAAAGAACTCAGATCATGGCAATTGCACAATGGATTGGACAATGGGCTTGGGTTATTGCTCCTTGGTTTTGGGTGATCATGTATGATCCAAGTTGGTTTCCTTCTGTTGAAATCGCTACAAGAGAGCTAGCAATATGGGTTGGAGTCATCTTTGCTTTATGTGCTATGGTTCCCGCACTCATTCCAAGTAGATCAACAGTAAATGAAAACTATGCTCAACTTTCTTTTAGAGCCATTGGTAGTAGTTTCAAAAAGATAGGAAGAGGTTTCGTCGAGGCATTTTCATGCAAACCTTTTAGAAAATTGTGTATTTCTACCTTTTTGATTTACAACTCTTTCATGACCATCGCAGGTTTTACTTTCTTCATTGTTGTATGGCACTTATTTAACGGTGATGCTGGAGCTGCTGGTTATTGGACTCCTCTTTTTGGTAGTGCAGGGGCTGTAGTCACCACTTTCATTGTCATTCCAATTGTAGCCAATATGTCAAAGAGATTGGGCAAGAAAAAAGCATTCCTAGTCAGTCAAGCTATATCAATCGTTGGATACATTTCGCTTTGGTTTCTTTTTGTTCCTGGAAAGCCATGGCTATTCCTATTCGCCCTTCCATTTCATTCTTTTGGTATCGGTAGTTTATTTACGATCATGATGTCTATGACTGCAGATGTAATAGACATTGATGAATTAAAATATGGAGAACGCCGTGAAGGTGTTTTCGGAGCTATTTATTGGTATATGGTGAAGTTTGGTTTTGCTATAGCTGGTGGATTAAGTGGCGTTATCTTATCCATCGTTGGATTTGATGGTAGTCTAGAAGTACAACCAGAGGGGGCTATTGATGGGTTAAGACTTTTCTTTTCCGGATTACCTGTATTTGGCACATTGATCGCTATATACGTCATGAAAGATTATGATGTGACTGAAGAATCCTCCAATGCAGTGCAATTAGAATTGAAGAAAAGAAAAAAATTGGTTCCAGTATCATCTTCGTACGCTGGAGCTCATTTAGAGAAATTTCATACCAATTTGGGCATCAAAATAGCATCGGATATAGACTTTAGTGATAAATCCGAAGAGCAAATCCAAGCGCTTTTTATGGAGTCATTAAATAAAGGAATGCATGGTATAAGCTTTAGTCCCTATTTGGATAGTCAGAATGTTGGAGATACTTTGTCAAAAGCCCAAATTAGTAAACGTATGGACGTCATTAAGCCGTATACTCAATGGGCACGTTCATTTTCATCTATTGATGGAAATGAATTTATACCGGAGGTGGCACATGAAAATGGACTGAAGACGATGGCTGGTGCATGGATAGGTAGAGATCTAGCACAAAATGAAAAAGAAATAGCTTCTTTGATAAAGCTTGCTAAAGCTGGTCATGTAGATATTGCTGCCATTGGTAATGAAGTCTTATTACGAGGAGATATAGAGGTAAGTCAGCTCATTGATTATATCAAAAGAGTAAAAGCAGAAATACCTGACGTGCAAATCGGTTCTGTAGATGCTTACTTCAAATTCCACGAACATCCAGAGTTAGTCGATGCATGTGATGTGGTGATGGCAAACTGCTATCCTTTCTGGGAAGGCGCAAGTATTGAAAAAGCCACTAACTATCTCAACAATATGTATGAAGTGACGAAAGAAGCGGCAAAAGGGAAGCAAGTCATTGTCGCAGAAACAGGATGGCCAAGTCGAGGAGAAAATACAGATGCAGCAGAGCCTAGTCCTTCCAACGCGATGAAATATTTCATTAATGTGAATAATTGGAGGGTTGAAAATAATGTAGATCTACTTTATTTCTCTTCTTTTGATGAATCATGGAAAATACGACAAGAAGGAGATGTTGGTAAGAGTTGGGGATTGTGGGATAAAAATGAACAACTTAAATTCCACTAAATTTTATTTTGAATAAAAATTAAGCGTACAATATATGTCTAGAAGAGTTGAAAGATTTCATTCCTTAGCTTCAATTGATTTTGAAGGTAAAAGTCTAAAAGAGCTAAAAGAATATTACAAAGAATATTTGGAAGCAGGAATGCATGGTCTATGTTTTAGCCCTTATATGGAAGGTCAGAAACCAGGAGATCAATTGTCCGAAGAGCAGGTAAGAAGACGAATAGAGATCATCAAACCATATACTAATTGGGTGCGATCATTCTCCTGTACAGAAGGCAATGAAATCATACCTAAAATAGCTAAGGAATATGGACTTAAAACGTTGGTTGGTGCTTGGCTTGGTGATGATGCCGAAATCAACGAAAAAGAAGTAGAAGGTCTTATAAAGCTAGCTAATGAGGGCTATGTTGATGTGGCTGCCGTGGGCAATGAAGTAATGTACAGAGGTGACCTAACCGAAGAGGAGTTGCTTGCATTTATTTATAAAGCAAAAGATGCTATAAAAAATGTTCCGGTAGGATACGTAGATGCCTACTATGAATTTAGAGAAAGACCCGCTATTACAGAAGCTTGCGATGTATTATTAGCCAATTGCTATCCATTCTGGGAAGGATGCGATCAAGACTACTCTCTGTTATATATGAAAGATATGTACCATCAGGCATTGCGTGCTGGAGGTGGTAAAAAGGTGATTATTTCAGAGACCGGATGGCCTGATCAGGGAACAAATCTTGACGGTGCACATCCTTCTACTGAAAATGCCATGAAGTACTTCATAAACGCCCAAAAATGGTCCAAAGAGGAAGACATTGAGATGTTCTATTTCTCTTCTTTTGATGAATCATGGAAAGTTGGGTCAGAAGGTGATGTAGGAGCTTATTGGGGAATATGGGATAAAGATGAACAGCTGAAATTTTAATCAGCTGTTTATCACCTCCTAGCATTCTGGAATATAGAAGTAATCTTTACTTTTTGAATGATAGCCATTGGTGAGATACACCAAGAGTAGCGGCCAGTCGAAACAAGACTCGTGCGCTCACATTTGCATCCCACGCGTTATATCCTGTTTCACAAAGATCGAAACCCACAATTTTTCTTCCAGATCGAACAACTGCCTCTACGAGATAGATAGCTTCATTAAAAGATAGTCCTCCAGGCACAGGGGTGCCTGTATTAGGGCACAACGATGGATCAAGACCATCTATATCAAAACTGATGTAAACGCACTCTGGTAGCGTACTTATAATCTCTTCAACCAATTTAGCCCAAGAAACACCTCCCATTTTTCCTTTAAAGAGTGTTTCATCAAAAAAGATATGAATGTCTTTTTGCGATTGAGTGATGAAATTCTCCTCTTCGTCACAATAATCTCTAATTCCTACTTGGGTAAGTGAACTAACTCCCTCCTCTTTCAGTGCATTGTGCATGATACTTGCATGAGAATATTCAAAGCCCTCATACGCGTTTCGTAAATCCATATGAGCATCAATCTGAAGAATGCCAAAACGCTCTTTTTTAGCTAATGCTTTTATCAATCCTAAAGGTGATGAATGATCACCTCCTACTATCCCTACTATTTTGCTCTTATCTAATAATTCCTCGCACTTGCTTTCAACAACGCTGTGAAATTCTTCACAAAACTTATTGACCTCATTTATAAGCTCTTGCTTCGGTTCATTTCCAGCTTCTAAATCATCAATGACTTCTTTGGCCAGTTCTCTTACCCTTGCATTTTCATCGTGCGTCCCTATTGCCTCTATCATGGCCATTTTCATCTCCCAAGGCTCATGGATAGACAAAAGTGATAAATCTAACTGTGAAGATTCATCTAGAATTAACGAAGGAGCCTTTGCCGTTCCATCAGCGTAAGAAACGGTGACGTCTAGGTGAACTGGAAGTAAGATAAGATTGGATTCTTCAGCAGTATAGGGAAGTCCGAAAATGCTTCCTTTTTTTCCTGCATCACTTGGATTATACATTTAATGACTTGGATGGTAATAAGAAACAAAAATACCCGTCCCTTGAGATATTTCACTCCATTTAGTGCTTTCAAATCGAATCTTTACGATACTGCTAGGCTGCATATTTCCAATGCTCGCATTTGTCAGAAACTCACCAAAAAATGTAATGGTAGGATTATGCCCAATGACTGCTACCTCCTTATTAGAATTAGGTTGCTCATTGATCAATTGGAGTAATTCACGCACAGATGCCTCATATATAACAGAACTGTATTTTATCGTTTGTTCAGTCATCTCTAGCTCTTCCACCAAATTAATGGCAGTCTCTCTAGTTCGCTCAGAATCGCTACATAGAATAACATCAGGATTAAATTTCTCATTGATCAAATGTCTGCCCAGAGAGCGTACTGTACTTTGACCTTCGAGTGTCAAAGATCTTTGCTTATCCGTTTTTCCTCGGGACTCTTCTGCATAAGAATGACGAATGAGATATAGTAAACGATTCATATTTGGGTGATTAAGGTGTGCTTTTAAAATTAAAAGATGATAACCTAGGAAACAATTTAAGCTACTTATTTCGGTTTTTTGATTTTCGGTAGAACAGGATTTGATTAGAGGTGTTATGTTTACGACCAAATTGTATAATGCTCCACTTAAAGTAGCAGAATAATTCATCATGGGAAAGAACTTAGTCATAGTCGAGTCGCCGGCCAAAGCGAAAACAATTGAAGGGTATCTTGGGAAAGATTTTCAAGTAAAGTCTTCGTATGGTCATGTGCGCGATTTACCTAAAGATGACTCTGCCATTGATATAGGAAATGACTTTGCTCCAACCTACGAGATATCCAAAGACAAAAGGGATGTGATTAAGGAGCTGAAGAAGTTGGCAAAAGATGCTGAGACAGTCTATCTCGCATCGGATGATGACCGTGAAGGAGAAGCGATCTCTTGGCATTTATCAGAGGCATTAGGACTTACTGAAGCTAATTCTAAACGGATCGTATTTAGAGAAATTACCAAAAGTGCGATTCAAAAAGCCATTCAGAATCCACGTGGGATTGACATTGACTTGGTCAATGCGCAACAAGCAAGAAGAATCTTAGATCGACTCGTAGGTTTCGAGCTCTCCCCGATTC
>CAYGTD010000095.1:0-11870 GCA_964352725.1 uncultured Roseivirgaceae bacterium | reverse complement strand
AATATTGGATGGGTTAAGCGGCACACTTATATTATTCGTAATTGCAGTATAAATGGTTACAAATATTATTCGTAATTGCAGTTTTAATCAAAAAAAAGTATAAGAACATGATTTAATTTAGCTGTGAACACCAAGAGAAGTATCACATTGAGGTACACGAAATAAGCATAGTTGAATTATTGCTGTTGGGGGTGGATGGTAGTAGATATATTCTTTTTATGAATCTTAATAATTAAATAAGCCATCAGAATCCCAACTATGGCTCCTATTGCTACATCAGTAGGAAAATGTTTACCAGACATTACTCTAAAATAGCAAACGAGTATTGTTCCAATAACTGCGAGGAATGAAACTAACTTTTTGTATTTACTATCTTGATAAAAGAGATGATAGGTGAAGGCAAAAAAGATAAATCCAAAAGTGCTGATACTTGCATCACCAGAGAAAAATGAATTAGTGATATCTGTATCAACAATATCTTCCATGAATTTCTCTTTGCTGTCAATGCTAAGACTATTAATGTCAGATAGGCTTCTATATGCAAATGGGCGAAAGCGATTGACAAGACCTTTTATTATTCCAGTGATGCTTTCTGTAAGAATGTATCCCTGTGTGAAAATGAAAAGCAAGCTAAGTCTATTTTTGATGTTACCGATAACAAGCAATAGAGATAGAGGAACAATGTAGGTGGATACATTTTTAAGTAATTTTCCATTGTCTTTGGCGACCAAGTCCCATCTTCCAGCAAAATTCCTATCAAAGAAATTAATTTCACTTGAAGATAAACTACCCATTTCAAATGTGGAAATGGAGGAAGAGTTGACTTCATTCAGTTTAATGGATAGAGTTGCAAGACCTATTAGAAATAGAACGATGGTGACTTCCCTTTTTAAACTAAGATTAATCTCATGACATTCTTTCCAATAGTTTTTTTGGTGTGCAATCAGTAGATATATAACGGCAGGACTTAAAATGAGGTATAAATACATATTAGAAATGTTGTTTCCCCAAATATGATTTAATCAACTCAGTTAGTACACCTTATTAAATGACAATCACACGGCATTTGCACGGCTGGTGGAAATTTCATCATTAATTACTTAATAATTTCAATCGCTACCAGCAAACCCTTTAACCATCAACCAAATAGGAAAGACGAATTGTACCAATGCAATTGGAAGCATCATGTTTCCACTGATACCACTACCAAGGATGGTAAACAACATTTCTACAAACATGATGACGGCAGCCAGCATTCCGAAAATGGAAAGCGCTTTTGGCACGAGCCTGGTGACGTACGTAGAATAAAACAAGACAAAAACAGGAAGACAAGAAATGAGTAGATAGAGGTAATGCGTCCAGGTATGTTTTTTAGATAACAGGCTACTTATCGTTTCTAGTGTAGTAATATCTTGGTTTTCTCCTTGTACAAATGCACGACTGACCTCTAGCATAGATAACACACTGAGGTTGTCTATGGATATAGCAATGAAATTGAGGATACAAAAAGCGAGGTATAAATAGCCAAGTCGCTGGCTATAAGTGTTGATGATGGGCAAGATGAGGATGGAAATGACAATGGTCAATACACCACTTAAAAACATCAGCAGTACAGATAGAATTATTTCGGAAGAAGGGAAGTACTCGTAAGAAAGTCATTAGAGAAAAGGGTAGGACCTTGCAAGACCTGAAAAACGGTAATCCCTAAAGCAAAAATGATGAGTAATAGGATTCCTATGATCCTGCCGGTCTGTTTGTATGAATTCATGGTTGGTTATTAGTGATTAAAACATGGAAGCATTCCGTGTTTTGGTTTGGACTGCTCGAGGGATGATGCAGGGAAGGAGGGATTGGTTGCGTGGGGGGAGTTAGACGCTAAGAATACTATTGCTTTTCCGAATTTGTAATTCGGAAACCATTTTTTCGGGATTACAAATCCCGAATAGCTGATTAGAGAATGTCAATTAGGATGTCACATTGAGGCCCTCGAAATGTGTGGAATGACAAATAATTACTAGAAAAATTTAGTATAGGAATTCTCTAAACCTCATCCAATCCTTTCCTCTTCAATCCCTTTTGCTTCTTAAAAGCTGTAGGAGTGAGGCCTGTTTCTTTTTTGAATTGTGCGGATAAGTGAGCGACAGAACTGTAGTTCACTCGATGTGCGATGATAGAAAGCGTCAACTCATCATAGATCAGCAATTCTTTCACTCGTTCTATTTTCTGAGCTGTGATGAATTTCTCAATGGTCACACTTTCCACTGAGGAAAAGAGCTTACTCAGTGTAGAATAGTCTTTGTCTAGCTTCTGTGATAGATAGGTAGAGAAATTGACTTTTAGAGGCTGACCAGAATAGTGAATTTGCTCAATAATCAACCCTTTAATATTGGAAATAAGTGCTGAAGTGGCATCTTCCAGTAACTCAAATCCTTGCTTTTCCAAAAGAGGCATGAGTTGCTTTTTCTGATTGTTATCTAAAGGTCGCTTTAATTGGACTGATCCCAAGAAAACTGAATCATACCCTACATTAGCAGTACTCAAAGATTCTTTTACTGCCTCTATGCATCGTGCGCAGACCATGTTTTTAATGTGAATAATTCCATTCATAATCAGCAATAATACAATCAATGACTCAGAATTGTTCATTAACAACTCTTAACATATTACTTGTACAAAAAGACAACTAATTAGATAACTTGTGCGTTTGTACAACAAATCAATTGATTATGAGAGGAGAACACTTAGGAGAACTAGAAGAGCTGGTATTACTCACGGTAGGATCACTGTATGAAGAAGCTTATGCCATAGCTATTCTAGAGGAGATCAAGAAAAATACCGAGCGAAATATGGATGTGACCGCTATCCATTCGGTTTTGAGACGTTTGGAGAAAAAGGGATTTGTTAACTCTGAAATGGGAGGAGCAACTAAGGAAAGAGGAGGGAGACGCAAGCGTTTCTTTATTCTGACACAAGCAGGAAGAAAGGTGTTGGATCAGACCATGGAGCTTCGAGTTTCATTGTACAATAAAATGCCTAAACTGGCTTTCGCAACACGATCATGAATCATCCTCCTAAATGGATCGATCGATTTTTGGAGTGGTATTGCCACCCAGACTTGCTAGAGGACTTGCAAGGAGATTTGTATGAGATCTATGAAGAACTAACTCTGCAAGGAAAAAATAGGAAAGCAAAATGGATTTATTTCTGGTTGGTACTTCGATCACTCCGCTGGTCCACGATAAAACGAAATCAAAAACTCAAAAACTCAACATTTGCCATGACTAAAAATAATTTCAAAATCGCGTTTCGGGTGCTTTGGAGAGATAAATTCAATACCTCCATCAATCTACTGGGACTTATCATTGGGATTGCTTGTTTTTTACTTTTAGGTTTTTACGTAAAGCAAGAGATGAGCTATGACCAATTTCACTCTAAAAAGGACAGAATTTATCGTAGTTGGCTGAAGGAGGATTACGGAGAAGGACAAATCTTTTTCAATTCCCAAACACCACTTCGATTCGAAGCACTGTTTGAAGAGAACTTCCCTGAGGTGGAGAAAACGGTGCAATACGTGGAGCAAACCTATTTGGTAGGAAGAGGAGAGAATCGGATCAATGAACGAGTGGCGATGATCAGTCCAGACTTCTTTGAAGTATTTGACTTTGTGATGTTGGATGGAAACATTGACAAGCCACTACCAACTCGAAATGACATTATTCTTTCTCAGACATATGCTAAAAAGTATTTTGGAGAGAATGATCCAGTGGGAAAAGCGATTAGACTCCAAATAGGAGATGACAGTCGTGATTTTACTGTGACTGGCGTTTTTGAGAACATCCCCAAAACCTCAAGTATTCGCTTTGACATAGCATTTTCCACAGAGAACACTCGAGAACTATTTGGAGAAAGATCACTCAATGCTTGGTTCAATGTAGTGGCAGAGACGTATGTATTACTCAAAGAAAACACGCAGGTGGCTTCTATCAATTCCAAGATGCAGGATGTAGTGCTAGAATTAATGGGAGATGAGGGATACGGAGATGGTCCAATGCAAAAAGGGCAATACAACATTGGCATGCAGCCACTCACAGACATCCATTTGGATCCAGATATTCCACTCGGATATGCACCAGTTGCCAATCCACAGTATGTATTCATTCTGGGTGGAATTGGATTGTTGGTATTGATCATAGCTTGCATTAATTACACTACACTTTCTACAGGTCAATCATTGAAAAGATCCAAGGAAGTGGGTATGCGAAAAGTGCTAGGCGCCCGAAAAGGGGGACTGGTGTACCAATATTTAAGTGAAAGTATACTGCTGTCGCTCTTTGCTATGCTAATTGGTGGGGCGATTTCTTATTTGCTCATTCCTGCTTTCAATTCACTCACAGGAACGGAGATTTTCTTCCAATTTGAGTGGTGGCATCTGGGGGTGTATTTCCTTACTGCTCTGCTAATAGGCACTATTGCAGGATCGTATCCAGCACTTATTCTTTCTGGTCACAAGACCATCAATATTTTACGTGGCGGAAATCAATCTTCTGGAAATATGAACGCTCGAAAAGGGATGGTCGTGCTTCAATTCCTCATTACTGTTTTCTTGATAACTACTACATTAATTATGAGAAAACAGGTGCAGTATCTTCAGAATAAAGATATTGGCATTAACTACAAAGCAGTGATTTCTACTCAATTAAATGCAGATCCTTCCGCTCAGCGACTTTCTGAAATAATATCGACGGGAATGGAGAATGGGGAGCTTCTCAAAGCACGTTTAGAAACCTACCCTGAGATATCGAATGTAGCGATGGGTACACATGTATTTGGTACGAGTGGCTGGGCAAACCTTGCTTACACAGATGATAAAGGTATTTTCAGATGGTTTAGAATGCTCGCAGTGGATGATACTTATTTAGATGCTTTTGGAATCAATATTGTTGAAGGTCGTGGCTTTGAAAAAGGAAATGGATTGGATCAACGTCAGTCGGTTATTTTAAATGAGGCTGCTGTAAAGCACTTTGCTTTAGAAAACCCGATTGGGGCAAAACTTCCAGGAAATGAATTTGGAGACCATCAGATTATTGGGGTTACAGATGACTTCCATTTCACCTCTCTCCATTCTGAGGTGGAACCTTTGGTCATTGTCCAAAATATTATACCTATAGCTAGTGGCGTTTCTGATGCTGACTTTGCGGATTCCATTACTCCAAAGCTTGTTTTTACCTACAATGGGAGTAATCTTCTGGATGCTGCCGATATATTGAAGAAGGAGTGGGAAACAGTATTTCCAAATGAAACATGGAATTATAATTTCATTGATGATCAAATTAAGTCACAGTATGAGAGTGAAGCGCAAATGAATAAACTGATTGGCGTAGCAACAGGATTGTCCATCATCATAGCCAGTTTAGGACTGCTTGGTCTTTCCTTATTAGTAGTAAACAGTAAGGTGAAAGAAATAGGAATTCGTAAAGTGATGGGAGCAACACCCATTTCTATTTTTCGACTCCTTGCTAAAAGCTTCTCAGTACAATTGCTGATTGCTATCGTGCTTTCTGTTCCTCTTACCATTTGGTTTATGAGTAAATGGCTAGAAAATTTTGCCTATCGTGTGGATGTAGGAGTGTGGCTATTTGTATTAAGCGGTTTGGCTTCCATGTTGATTGCTTTCTTAGTGATCAGTTATCATACACTAAAAGCAGCCAGAATCAATCCTGTGAATTCGTTGAGGTCGGAGTGATCACCTCTTCTTCACCTTTATCACTTGCTGGAAAAATATGTTGTTTGGAACAGTAAAAATACCGTCCTCATCTTCTAAGATGGTATAGATTAATCCAATGTCTATCACTTTTCCTGTGATATCTTTTTCTACCAAAACAATGGTATCAGAAATTTTGAAGGGGTTGATTGAGTATATAATGATACCAGCGACAATATTACTCAGGATACTCCATATGGCGAAGAAACCAATAGCAATAACTCCTAAAATACTACCAATGGAGACCCATAAATTATTAAAATCACCTCCCCAGATGATAACTAATAGTGCTATAATGACAACATACAAAGCAAAAATGAGAATTCGTTTGGTTGCTGCTGTCCTGTTTGGATCGTGCGCATACTTTATACCCAGTTTATTGATGCTCTTCTTAATCAACCACCTAGAAGTGGCGAATGCAAATAGAACTAGTAGAGTAAGGATAACATGTATCAGGTAAGTTTTACTTAGCGTTTCCAACAATTCATTCAATTTATCCATAAGACAAATTTAGTTGTGATACGTAGGAGAATAAAACTATGCTTACTATTTATTCAATACCATTGAATAGTCTACTCCAACGAACTTTATTTAAGAAACTAGCATCTGCATCAAACGACATCCAGATGAAAGAGGCTTCTCCCACAATGTTGTCTTCTGGTACAAATCCCCAATAGCGGGAATCATCAGAAGCATGTCGGTTATCTCCCATCATAAAGTAGTAATCCTTATTGAACGTATAGCTTGTTACTTGCTCACCATTCACTGTCAATGTTTCTTCGCCTACTTCTACAGATTCATTTCCATCATAGCTTTCGATTGTGCTTCCATACATAGCCAGGTTATCTTTTGTTACCTCGATGGTCATTCCTCGAGCAGGCACTGTGACTGGACCAAAGTGATCCCTATTCCAAGGGAAGTAGTCATTCTTAGGAAAAATTCCTCTTTCTAGTTGTCCTTCAGGATACTGCTGAAGCGTGACACTCTCAACAAAGGGTAGTTGTTCGAATTTCTTTGCAACGTCTTTTGATACATTAATGATATACCCGCCATTGATTCTTTGTACATCTCGTAGAGTACTGATATCGTATTGCTCAAAAATTCTTTCACGAATACTCTCGTTTGTACGAGCAAAATACTGGTGCTGCATCAAAGGAGGATTTTCACCCGTTTCACCATTAATGTATACCTGAGTATCTTTTATTTCGATAGTTTCACCCGCAATTGCTACGCATCTCTTAATGTAATGTGTTTTCAGATCCATTGGGTGATAGTCGCCATCTGGTCGTTGATTGTAATGATCATTGTATGGATAGTTAAATACTACTACATCATTTCTCTCAACTATACCAAAAGAAGGAAGTCTGTAGCTTGGTAGCGAAACCAATGGAACATAAGACGGAATCTCTGTTCCCCAAATTTTCTGATGCGTCAAAGGCATTTGTAAAGGAGTTTGTGGCGTTCGCGCACCATACTCGGCCTTGCTTACAAATAGGAAGTCTCCAATTAATAAAGATCTCTCCATAGATCCTGTAGGGATTACATAGGCTTCCATGAAAATCCAACGGATGAAAGTGGCACAGAATACAGCAAAGACAATGGCTTCAAACCATTCCTTTCCGAAAGACTTTTTAGGCTTAGGAATATCTACAGCCTTGTCTATGTACTTAGTATTTGACCATGCAATATAATTCATATAAAAAGGAGCTAAGACTACTCCAAGAACCTGATCTAAGTAGCTATACCTTCCAAAAGACTTCATTAAATCAAGGTGCATGGTAAGTCCCACGAAAAAATTGATAACAGGCACAAAGAGTAGCAGTATCCAGTACTTTGGTCTTCCTATGATTTCTATGTGAATCCAGTAGTTATAGATAGGGATAAATCCTTTCCATCCTTCTTTTCCAGCTTTTTCAAAAAACTTGTAGTAGGCTGTTCCTTGGAGGACATACCAAAGAATAAGTGACACAATGACGAATACAGGATTGAAATCTTGAAAATACATGTCTATCTATGAGTTTATAAAGTCTTTCATTTTGAAAACCCCTTTACGGGTGTAAATCCATTCTGCTACTTTCACTACACCTTCAGCAAAAACACTTCGATCATATGCTGTGTGTGTCAGTTCAATGGATTCTAATTTGGATGCATAGGTTACGGTGTGAGTGCCGGGTACGTTGGGCGTTCGCTCTGAAACTATTCCTAATTTTTTATGGTCGGTTGATTCCTCGTTTATCCAGCTATCAATTTGATTATTGTTTGAAATAATTCCTTCAGCCAACGTGATTGCTGTACCACTAGGGCTGTCTTTCTTTTCCGTATGATGAATTTCTTTCATACTTGGAACAAAGTCCCTACTATTCATTTTCTTCGCCATCCACTCATTGAACTCAAAGAAAAGGTTAACTCCAATACTGAAATTGGAAGCAAATAAGAAAGTACCTTTTTTAGCTATACAGAGGTCTGAAATGATATGATATTCTTTTTGCCATCCTGTGGTCCCAGAGATTACGGGGATACCATTTTCAAGGCAGAAGGAAATGTTTTTGACAGCTGATTCTGGTTGAGTAAACTCGATAGCTAGGTCAGGCTTGTTGTCTAACAGAGCTTCTAATGAATCTGATAGGTTGATCGTGTGAATAATAGTGTGACCTTTTGCTTGAGCTATTTGCTCAATAGCCTTACCCATTTTCCCATATCCAATTAGTGCTATGTTCATTTTATTCACTCTAGTAAGAAAGACGAATCAACGTCAAATCAAATACTATATGGAGGTGTTTTAGATTCATTAATATAAGCCCGCATTATATAAGGATCAGAAGCGGAGAACTAGTGATACTCCAACCGCCTGCGAAAATAATGGAGTTGACTGAATTGATGGCTCTATTCCTATAGCAAGATCATCATTGATATTAAATTCATCCAAATGAGCTGCCACATGTGCGTCTACTATTTGTAATAAATAAAATGCGGTTCCTAAAATCATTAGGAAATCTCTGTTTCTTCTAAAGTTATCTCGATTCCTTACCAAGGTCTCTCGTGAAGAGATCAATCCATTGTAGGGATTCAGATCTGGGGAGATGTCATACAGCTTTACTGCATTTCTTAGCGAATGATAGATTGTGTTATTATAATCGATGAAATGACCGAAAACAACCACTCCTGATACCACAATAGGAACTTTCCAATATTGCTTATTATACACTTGACCCAATCCTGGGAGCATAGCAGAAAGCAATGCTGATCTGATTGGATCCAATTCAGAATTGACTCTAATCATCTCAATGTCATCATTGTTATAGATGAAGGTAGAATCTCTTGTTTGAAGAATATCTATCTGTGCACTAGCATCAGCACACCAAATAATCAAAAGGATTACAATTATATATTTTCTCATCTCAACGCAATTGCTTCGCAAAGTTCGCGCCTAAACGTCAAATATTTCAAGAATTCTATTCAGGTCGTCAGTAGAAGTGAAAGGAATTTTGATTTCTCCTTGATTTTTGTCGTTTGATTTTACAGAAATCTTTGTTCCAAAATGTGATGAAAGTTTCGTTTGAAGCTTTTTGATCTCTGGATCTGGTGCTGTTAACTTTTCTTCTTTTTGAGGTTTTTTACCGGCGTTTCTGACAAGATCTTCCACTTTTCTTACAGAAAGGTCTTGCTGTATAATTTGATTGAAAATAGCTAACTGAAGAGAAACATCATCAATAGAAATCAATGCCCTAGCATGACCCATCGTTAATTTACCATCTCTCAATGCCACCTGAATAGCAGGAGGGAGCTTAAGTAATCGTAAATAGTTGGTAACAGTACTTCTATTTTTTCCGACACGATCACCTAATTCCTCTTGCTTCAAATCACACTCTGCCAAGAGTCGCTGATAACTTAGGGCTATCTCAATGGAATTAAGATTTTCCCTTTGAATGTTTTCAATCAATGCCATTTCTAGCATTTGTTGATCATCCGCAATACGGATGTAAGCAGGAATGGCTGTCAAACCCGCACGCTTACTTGCCTGAAGTCTTCTTTCTCCAGAGATAAGCTGAAACTTGTTGGCATTAAGCGCTCTTACAGTAATCGGCTGAATAATGCCTTGAACTTTAATGGAGTTTGCCAGATCCTCCAATGCAGCTTCATCAAAATCAGTTCTTGGTTGCCAAGGATTTGTTTCAATTTTGCTTAATTCGATCTCACTGATAGCACCCTTGGGAGTAGCACCTGCTCCACTTAGCTTCTGCTTCTCCCCATTGTCCTCTAGGAGCGCTCCAAGTCCTCTTCCTAGTCCTGATCTTTTCTTGAATTTATTTTCGGCCATTACGTATTCAGGCTGCTTTTACCTCGTTTCTAACTAAAATTTCTTTTGCCAAATTGAGATAGCTTATCGATCCTTTGCTATCTGCGTCGTGGGTGATGGCTGGCATGCCAAAACTTGGAGATTCACTTAACTTGATATTTCTAGGAATCATGCTATCAAATACCAACGATTCAAAGTGCATTTTTACCTCTTCTACTACTTGATTAGCAAGATTTAATCGTACATCATACATAGTCAGAAGTATTCCTTCTATTTCTAATTCAGGATTTAGTCTTGTCTGAATAATCTTGATGGTATTCAATAGTTTACCAAGACCTTCTAATGCGAAATACTCACACTGCACAGGGACAATCACTGAATCAGAAGCAGTTAGTGCGTTGATAGTAATTAAGCCTAAAGAGGGGGAACAATCTACAATGATGAAATCGTAATCATCTCTCACTTCTGCAAGAGCGATTTTCATTTTTTCTTCTCGTTCCTCGATATTGACCATTTCTACTTCCGCCCCTACTAAATCAATATGAGAGGGTAGAAGGTCTAAGTATTTGATGTTTGTAGAGGTCACAGCTTCTTTTGCGCTAGCTCCATCTACCATACACTCATAAATACTTATTTCTACTTCTTTTGGGTCTATTCCTACACCAGATGTAGCATTTGCTTGAGGATCGGCATCCACAATAAGCGTTTTGAATTCTAATGCAGCTAAACTAGCTGCTAGATTGATAGCTGTAGTAGTCTTACCCACACCGCCTTTTTGATTTGCTACTGAAATGATTTTACCCATGTGATCTTCTTGTCTTTAGTGATTTCTCATAGAGAAGGACACAAATATATCCAACCTCTAGTCAAGATAATCATGTTGTGTAAAACTTGTGGATAGGCTTTTTGAGTTGATCGATTAGTGATTGGAAATGGATGGGTTGCTAATTTGAAAATCAAGAAGATTTATTTATCTCAAATTGAAGTAAAAAATTCACACCAAGTCTGAGTGTCACAGACTCAGAATGAGTTCCCATGCTCGGCTACCTTATACTGCATCAGCGTGGCTATTTGCTGTGCTTTGGATTTGGCCTCTTCAGCCTTTTGTCCTTGAAAAAGTCCATTAACTGTATCTACCCAAAGCACTAACCACCGGTCAAAGTGATCAAAAATCATTGGTGATTTTTTACTCAGCGCTATGTGCTTCAGCATGGGATTGCCTTTGTAGACGTGATTGCCTAGGAGTGTAGATTCCCAAAAGTCGTACATCACAGGCATGTGCGTCGCAAAGTCCAATTGAACAACCTCTGTAAAGAAGTGACCGATCACCGAATCACTAACGGCTTGCTTGTAAAATGCATCCACCAAATGCACAACGTCTTCACGGAATTCAATCTCTTTCATTTTTTTACTTGAGGTTACCATTGACTCAAGTTAGGTGTTTACTTTATGATGTGATGCAATGCATTGTTTTAGTTTAATGAAACGGTTAGTATAAGAGCAGTAGCGGATTAAATCGAACCTGTCTTTCCGATGACAATATATTGAATTTAGAACAAAAACGGTTGAGTTCCCACCCAAACCGCTATTGCTCTTATACAATGTGTGTGCCCAGCATGGGCATCTTTACCTACCTAAAAGTAGGATATTAATTTATAGGGTGCAAGTCCCTTATGGGCGAGAGTCGTGTCTCGAACCATTAGTAAGCTGCAAGGTGGTTTACCGTGAGGTATGCACTGACTAGGCGTCCCCGAAGCAAGCAGGACTACAAAACTCGGTACTGACGAACAGGAATCGTATACAGAGGCATAG
>CAYGTD010000094.1:0-11891 GCA_964352725.1 uncultured Roseivirgaceae bacterium | reverse complement strand
GGGCTTTACTTTAGGGCGTCATATGCGTCCAGAAGCGGCTTCAATGACCAATTGGAAGTGCGTGTGTCAGTAAACTGTGGCGAAACGTATGGTCCATCTATCCTCATTGCAAATTCTGACTCATTAGCGGTTTCACAAACTTCCCAATCATGGCAACCAATTTTATCCTCAGACTGGAAGGAATATAAGCTTGACTTGTCAAGCACCATCCCATTTAGGGATAATATTAGGATAGCTTTTGTTTTTACAAATGGTGGTGGTAATAACCTCTACATAGATGATATATCAATCAGGTCAAACGAGGAACCTGCCTTTAAAAAGGTTTTCCGAGTTTTTCCTAACCCTGCTACCTCAGAATATAATATTGGATTTAACCTTGATCAAAAACAAAAGGTGATCATTCAGCTAATGGATATGACTGGGAAAATTATCTTTGAAGATCATATTGATAATGCACTGAATCAAATACGTTCTTATCGGAATTCATCATTAAGCGGTTTGTTCTTTATCCGGGTAGTAGGAGACGGCTTTGCATCGACTCAAAAAATATATTTTAATCCATAATTGAGTAAGTTTAAAACATAAGAGAAATTATATGTCATTCAGGAAACCAACCAGCATTAAAGACTTTCTTGTTCACCTGGCAGTTATACTTGGTACTGCTTCTTTTGTTGTTGTCATTGTTTTCTACGTATGGCTACCAATATCTACCAATCATGGAGAATCCATAACAGTTCCAGATATTCAAGGCCTTCCATTTGATGAACTAGAAGACTTCTTAGAAAAAAGAGACTTACGATTTGAAGTCACTCCAGATTCAAGCTATTCGCCAGACTTCCCCCCGTTGGCCGTACTAAGACAAGTACCAAAACCTAATGCCAAAGTAAAAGAATTTAGAAAAATTTACGTTACTCTCAATGCAGAGAATCCTCCATTGGTAAAAATGCCTCGCTTGGAAGACTCCTCTCTAAAGGCAGCTCAGATGACATTGAAATCATATGATTTAAAACTAGGAACTATTAGATATGTGGCCGATGAAATTTTCGGTGTGGTGCATGAAGGTAGAATGAATGGGAGAGCCGTTTTTGAGGGTGAAAAAGTACCTAAAGGAACCGTGATCGATTTGATTGTAGGTGATGGAAGAGGAAATACTGTCTTTCAATCACCCATGCTTCTAGGGCTAGAGCAAGAGGAAGCTGAATTTGTGATTATTGGGTCAGGACTGAAAGTAGGTAAAATCACAAACACTAATAAGAAACTGGCTGGATTTTATGAGACCGATTCAATTGGAAATGAGATCATTGAATATAAAGACATTGCTCCCGGCACTATTCAACAACAGTACCCGCGCCCAGAGAAAATATTACGCATTGGAGATCCTATTGATCTTTGGGTATATATGCCTGATTCTATTAGAAACACTGGAAACATTCTAGACAATTGATGAGGATTTCGTTAGTGACCTTATTGGTATTTATATTCAATCTAGCTTTTTGTCAGCTAGTAATAAAACCAATTGAATCCCAGAAAGCTGCTTCAAAAAGTCAAAGTACAAGCAGAAAAGCAGTTACTCCTGCAACACTTCCATTCTGGGATGATTTTTCGGTCACTACAAATTCAGCTGATTCTATAAGGATATGGGGCAATGACACCACCTCTCAGTGGGACTATCAGAATAGCAAAGATGTATTTATTAACGCTACATTGGCTATTAATCCACCTACCTATAAGGTGGCAACTTTTGATGGCTTGGACGTCAATGGCGCTTTTCATGCCGCTAATGAATTTAGTCTTGCTGATCAATTACAATCCGATACCATTGACCTTAGTATCTACAATGAAACTACCGATAGTATATGGATTTCATTTTACTGGCAAGCCGGAGGAAATGTAGAAAAACCAGATGAAGGTGATTCTTTACGATTGCAATTTTATGATCCCAACGATGATGATAGCGATCCATGGAGTACTATTTGGTCCATGGAGGGAGACGAACAATTAGATGACTCCACCTTCACACAAGTAATTAAAGAGGTTAAACAAAGATTTCTCACTAATAAATTCATCTTCAGATTTCAGTCTTTTGGAGATTTGGATGGCCCTTTTGATGCATGGCACATAGATTGGATTTATTTAAACAGAGGACGAAGTGAAGATGAGAAGAATGTAGGATATAGAGATCGTGCCTTCTCAGGACAGCTCAAAACTCTTTTCTCACCCTTTACATCTATCCCTTTAAATCAACTCAGAAACAATCTGGATAATTATATCGGTGATCAAAGTATTCTGATATCCAATCTTGACGCAGAAAATCCACAACCGATTAGCTACAGGCACGAAATAATAGATTCTGAAAGCATGACTAGCATCTTCCTGAATCCCGTGGAAGAAGTAAATCCATTATTGCGTGCTAATACAATTCAAGAAATCTCGCTTGATACAATCATTATTAGTGGGCTTCCTGCAAAAGACTCTCTTGTACTTCGGTCTTCAGTACAGATTTTAAATTCAAAAGATAGTTTGTTGTCGGCACCTATTGACCTTAGGGTAAATGATATAATAAGACAAGAATACTTATTACATAACTTCTATGCCTATGATGATGGAACGGCTGAATATGCAGCTGGCACAAATGTGCTAAATGGTCAAATTGCTGTTAAATTTTGGCTCGAAGAACAGGATACAATGACACATGTCGCATTTCATTTCCCCAATATTGCTCCATCCGCAGAGGGAAAATCGCTAACACTAAACATTCTAAAATCACTAGATGAAAATGGACCAGCAATAAGATCTCAGCAGATCAATGTAAAGGCGGATAGCATTATCAACGGCTTTACTTATTACGAGCTAGTAAGACCATTAATTATTAGCGATACCTTTTTTATATCGTATCAGCAAAATACAAACGATTATATTGGAGTCGGCTTTGATCGAAGCAATATGAACGCATCCGACTATATTTTCGAGAACAAAGGAGATGGCTGGGAACAAAACATCCTAATTCAAGGCGCACTGATGATTAGACCTATATTCAGAAATGTTCAAGACTTTTCATTAGGATATAATGATCAACTAAAAAAGCTCACTATTTATCCCAATCCAACAAAAGGAGTTATTTCAATCTCTGGAAATTATCTAAGTATTGAGGTGATGAATATTTTTGGTCAGATTCTCCTAAGTGAACAAGCCAAATCAAATCATGATTTATCAAATTTAGAAGGCGGTTTATATTTGCTAAAAGTTCACCAACAAGATGGAGAACAAACGTATAAAATCATCAAGAAATGAACGAAGATATTACCTGCCAAGAAGTTAAAAACAGAATATCCAAGGGAGAGAAGCTCAATTTTATCGATGTGAGAGAAGAGTGGGAGCATGAGGAAGAAAATATAGGTGCCAGACTCATTCCGCTTGGAGATTTACCTGCGAGAATCAATGAAATAAAAGATTTACAAACGGAAGAAGTAATTATTCATTGTAAGTCAGGCTCAAGAGCGGGCAGAGCTAAAAAATTTCTCATCACACAAGGTTTCCAGAACGTAAGAAATATGGATGGTGGAATTATTGCTTATCTAGAGCTTTAAAAGCCTTCCACTACTAGTGGCTGGGGACTAAAGCATAGAATAAAAATAATTAAAGCAAACCACCCCAAAATCTGCCTGTTTATATCCAAAGGTTTATCATCAGTTACAGGAGGATGATCTACACCAATAAACCTTCCGATCAGCAGTGAGAATAATAACCAACCTGAATATCCTTCTACTTGAAAGAAAGAGGAGACAAAAAACTGAACTGTGAGCATAATAGTAGCATATAGAAGCCGATCTCTTTTTTCTTTAAATACACTAAAGGCACACATATATACAATAAAAACATAGGCAGCTATGCTGATCAGAAAATTTCCTAATGCCTCATAGGTTGTTCCATTAAGGTCTGCCATATCCACCCAACCAAGTCCAGCATAAAATAGAAAAGCCGTAAATAATACACGGGAAATAATAGCATGCCTTTTTGCTCCAAATAGACCAAAAAGCACATGCCCACCATCTAGCTGGCCAATAGGAAGAAGATTTAGGGCTGTAAAAAAGAAAGCTAAATACGCCGCTAATAAAACTGGATAGTGCATCAATTCCTTTGAGCTAGGAACATACCGATCATCTGGCGCAAGATACTTTCTTCCCAAATTCATCAATATATTATCCCCGAAAAACAATGAACCACTTCTACTAGTATCAATAGTATCAGGTAGCATATCATAGCTTAGTCTATTTGAATTTAGGCTGGTCTTCAAAATCAATGTGTCTAGACCTTCCATTCTTTGTTCGAAATTCTCTCCGAAAATTTCATATTCCGGATGCATCTCATATATATATTCCGTTTCTGGCAAAGTCTGAAAACCATATATTAAACAAAAAACCGCCACCACAAATCCCGCTATCGGACCAGAAACACCTACATCGAAGTACTTTAGTGTACTGCTTATATTCTCTTTTATCCGAATAAATGCTCCCATGGTTCCTAAAGAGGGAGAAATACCAAACCAAACTGGAATATAATAAGGTAAGGATACCTTTATTTTATGATATTTAGCCGTGAAGTAGTGTCCAAATTCATGTACTGTGAGAATTCCTAAGAATGGAATCGAGAAAGAAAAGCCAATTTTAAATTCATCCCAAGTAATACCTGTTAGAAAAAGAAATTTTCCTATAGTCCACTCTGTACCTGCCAGTGTAGTGGTAATGAACGTCAATATGAATAGACCAGCTTGTAAAAGCTTTGTTTTGTTTTCTTTATCCAAGACTAAATATCTCCTTTAATTGTTGATCGGGGTTTAAGACTTGAACTGCCTTCATTCCCGCTTCCCTAGCAGCCTCTACATTGTCGAGCCTATCATCTAGGAAAAGCATTCTAGACGCATAATTATCAATATCTTCTATAACATGTTGATAGCATGCTATATTAGGTTTTCTCAGCCCTATTTCATGAGAGAAATACACTTTCTGCACAAAATCTCTAAGGCTTTCCTTTCCAGTTGCCTCCAGTATCATCTCATCAAAAGCTATTTCGTGAATCACGTTTGAATTGCTAAGAATATATGTTTGATGTTTTTCACCTATTTGATCAAGAAGTTTCATTCGGTCTGCAGGTACTTTCTTTAGCATCGAATTCCATATATCATCAAACTCATCATCCATAAGCGAAGTTCCAAGTAGGTTATTCACTTTCCATCTAAACTTTGCGGGTTCTACAGCTCCTACTTCGAGTTCTTGCAAAATTGGGTCTGTCACAACTAGCTCCTCTATCTGTTTTTCATTCTTTTTTGCAACTTCTGAGAAGCGACGAATCACTCTAGGATAATCTAAATCGATAAATACATTCCCGAAATCAAAAATAATGGCATCTATGCCTTGAAGTAGCTCCGACATTGGTTGAATATTAGAACGCAAATATGTAATATTGCGCTCCTATTTAAAAGGAATAGGGCCTATAGCTCAGTTGGTTAGAGCACCTGACTCATAATCAGGTGGTCCCTGGTTCGAGCCCAGGTGGGCCCACTGCATAAAACCCGCTTAAATAAGCGGGTTTTATCATTTAGTCCCTGATGATTAATCTTTGCTCTTTAATACCAACTCCTGCATCATTCCTAGGCCATAAGCAGAAAGCTGTATGAACGAAGCGATAATAGACAGAATGCCTATTTTAATACTCCTGGTTTTAATAGTGGCGTCCAAAAATATAATGAGGAAGTAGATTGCGTAAATACTGAGAGCTATTTTTCCAATCATTGGTGCAATGAACACAATTATAAAACTCCCAATAAAACCGAATAAAAACGCTGAGGGGAAAAAATGAATCAATTTCAATTCCGATTTATAAAATCGAGAAATATTAATTCTAGCTGAACCGAAAAAATGAAGTTGATTAAAAAATTGTTTGAAATTAGTTCTCCGTTTGTGATAAACAATTGCCTCTTCAATCAAAGAAGTTTTAAAACCACTTTCAATAATCCGAATACTAAACTCGATATCTTCTCCTTTTCGAGTTAAAAGATATCCTTTAGTGGATTCAAAAACTCTTCTACTTATACCCATATTGAAGCTTCGAGGGTGAAAGACTCCAATATGCTTTTTACTACCACGAATACCTCCAGTGGTAAAGAGGCTTGTCATAGAATAACTGATCGCCTTTTGAATTGAGGTAAAACTGTCGTGAGCACTATCAGGTCCACCAAATGCGTCAACTTCATGATCACTTAAGAAGGACTCAACTATTTGGAAATAATCAGGGGGAATAATACAATCAGAATCAAAAACTATTAACCAATCACCTTTCGCCTTCTCAAATCCATAATTTCTACTAAATCCTTGTCCTGAATTCTCTTTATAAAAGTAAGAAATATCAAGATCTTGGCTATATCTAGAAATTTTACTCTCACATTTAATAGAAGATCCATCTTCAATAATCAAAACCTCAAAGTCTGTAAAGGTTTGTTTTGTCAAACTCTCAAGAAGCTCATCTATTTCTTCTGGTCTATTGTAGACTGGTACTATTACAGAATACTTTGGCAACACTTACTAACGTTTTGAAGTAGTGACAGAATTAGTAGTCTCAGAGATCAAATAATCAGATTTTTTTTGACTATTCTGTGTCATCATTTCTCCTATAAATCCAGCTAAAAACAGTTGCATACCCACTATCAATGCAACAAGTGCTAAAAAAAACATCGGCTGATCTACTACATCACGACGTGGCATATGGTTAAATTGTCTATATAGCTTTTCAGCAATGATCCAGATGGTTATAAAAAAACCAGACAAAAATGAAAGCGAACCAAAGACCCCAAAAAAGTGCATAGGGTTCTTTTTAAAACGAGATACAAAGGTTACAGAAAGCAGATCAAGGAAACCTGTTACAAATCTTTTCATGCCGTATTTGGTAGTGCCATACTTACGAGCTCTGTGTTCCACTACCTTTTCTCCTATTCTGTCAAATCCATTCCATTTAGCGATAAGTGGGATATAGCGATGCATCTCACCATACACATTGATGTTTTTAACTACAGATAAATCGTATGCCTTCAATCCGCAATTAAAATCATGAAGTTTAATACCCGACACTTTACTAGTGACCCAGTTAAAAAACTTAGAGGGAATAGTCTTACTTAGAGGGTCATGCCGCTTCTTTTTCCAGCCAGACACTATATGCAGCTTTTCAGCCTTAATAAGATTTACAAGCTCTGGTATCTCATCTGGACTATCCTGCATATCTGCATCCATTGTGATCACTACTTCACCTGAGGAATAATCAAAGCCCGTTTGAAGAGCTGCGGATTTACCGTAGTTTCTGTTAAATTTTAACCCTTTAACACGAGTATCCTTAGCTGAAAATTGATCAATAATAGCCCATGATGAGTCTATACTGCCATCATCAATCAATATAATCTCAGTACTAATTTGTTCTTCATCCACAACGCGAAAAATCCATTCCAAAAGTTCTGGAATGGATTCTTCTTCGTTGTAAACAGGTATAACTAAAGATAGATCTTTAGACACTTAAATTTCTTCTGGTTTAGTATTCTTAGTGATAGCACTCACTATTAAGGAAATAATGAATCCAATAAATACAGCTCCTAATAGACCCACAACCGTCATTGCTAATGGAGTCATGAATGATCCAGTAAGGCTCATAGTTTGCTCTATTTCTGCATCACTCATCCCTTGCTCCTCCATAGCCATTATTTGCTGATTCTTTATTAAATCAATAAATCCTGTATTAATGAATGATACATACACGTATAAAAATAGACTACTTATTATTCCAGATATAACTGCTGCTAAGGTTCCAATTCCCAAGCCTTGACCATAACTCATGTAACCATCGCCTTCTGATTTAAATTGCTTGTGAGCAAGTATCAAAAGAACCAAAAAAACAACGTAAGTAGTCCAACCAGCTGCTTGATTACCTACTAATCCAGCAAAATCGATGATTAATGTTATGACTATTGCAAGAAGTCCATAAATGACTCCCCATTTTATTGCAACGCTTTTCACAGTAGGGTTAGAAGATTCTTCCATAATAGTTTATTTAGGTTTTTTTCTTAAAATTATAGATACTGCAGGGCTTATAAAGAATCCTGCGAGTATTTTTTTACCAAGGGTATCAAACGTTAGCCTCATTGCAGTTACCTCATTAATAGCTTGAAGCTGTAAATCGAACTGTTCTTGAGGAAATTTTTCAAGGAATAATTCCTTTTGATTTTCAAGCATTTCAATCGCGCCTATTTTATAATCCACTAAGTAGGACTGATCAACATTCATGATCATAATAAGGGAAATACAGAAAATAATTACGGCAGGAACATAGACAATAAAAGCTATTGTCATCCCCTGCCAGAAATGTAAAAATCCCTGATTATGATAAGTTTTAAACTCTTTTACGGCAAAAAATACAAAGAGAAAAAAGATAATGACATCCACAAAAAAGTGGCGGATATCAAGAAAAGGACTTGTCCCGAATTGAATAGAGACAAAGAATAAAATAACAAGAAAGGCTCCACAAACAATGGAGTATTTAATGGAGTATCTTACCACGGTCTAGTGAATTAAGTGTGAATTTAAATTGACAATACCATAGACTTTACCTCTGAGTTTTTTATTCCAAAATGGAGAATTTTGAGATTTGGAAAAATTTGTCATAGAGTTCATAATCCATTCTGCCTCTGGATCAAGTATAGTTAGTTTAGCTGGTTGTCCTACTTCTATTTTTAATTTTGGTAATCCGAGGACTCCACGAGGACCATTTGTCACTCTTTCAATTAAAGTCTCGAAAGGTATTTCGTTAGCTATGGACAGAAGAGACGAATAGAATGTTTGAAGCGAAATATTACCAAATTCGGCTAGATCAAATTCTAGTTGTTTACTTTCCAGGTCTTGAGGTCTATGGTGTGAGCATATTGCGTCTATAACTCCATCTTTTAATCCCTTCAGTAATTCCATTCGATCACTTTCGAGTCTATATGGAGGCTTTACTTTATAAACAGTATCAAAATCAGACACTGAAGAATCAGAAAAAAGTAAATGATGAATAGCTACATCACAAGTAACATTTAATTTCTGTCTTTTAGCATCTCGTATCAATTCTACAGCGCCTGCAGTACTAATTGTACTAAAATGAATTTTTCCACCACTATATTTTAAAATATCAATATCTCTCTTTATCAGAAGCTCTTCAGACAAAGAAGGCTCTCCACGAACACCCAATTGCGTACTTACAATCCCTTCATGCATATGTGTGTTTAGCGAAAGGCTTTTATCTCTGGCATTCTGTATCACCGGAGCATTCACCTTTGTAGTATATTGAAGAGCTTTCAAAAGTAATTCAGCATTCCATAGAGGTTTGTCTCCATCAGAAAATGATAGAGCTCCAGCAGAATGCAAATCGAGAATTTCTGTTAAATTCTCTCCATTTGTTCCTTCACTAACAGCTGCAGTAACATGAATATCAACTAAGTCTTCTGATTTTTTCAGTAAATATTTAACCGCACTCTTTGACTCAATTACTGGTGAAGTATTGGGAGATAAATTTACATCTGTAAACCCACCAAAGCTGGCTGATTTTGATCCTGAGTGAATATCCTCTTTAAACTCATTTCCAGGATCATTGAAATTTGCATTCAAGTCAAACCAGCCTATGGTCAAGATCTTACCCTCCAAATCTATAACTGTTTCAGCTTTTTGTCCTGAAAAGCTCTCAATTATTCCATTCTCAATTAAAACATCCGCTAATTCGGATTTCCTAGAAGAAAGACCATCTACTATATGGGCATTTTTAAGCAATAAGCTCATTTCAAATATCTATGGAGCGTTGTTTCTGTCAAAATAAAGAAGAACACTAAAATTAATGCAATTTTCCATAAGCTGGGCGTAGTTTCTTCCATCAAATCTTCTGGAGTAAGACCTACCTCTAATTTATGAACAGATACATGATTTGAATTGTCAAAAAAAGTCTTTAGATCATCGTAGCTAACTCGTTCTACAATAGATTCTGATTTGGAGAGGTTTACTGCTATTCTATTTATAGTATCAGTTCCTTGAATCATTGAATAAAATCCAGGAGGCGAAATTGATGGAATACTTAAAACAATGCTATTATTTACAAACTGAAATTCAGGAACAATTTCATATTCTTTTCGACTCATTTTAACAGGAAGGTCATTAAACTGACCCTCTACAGTGACAAGATCATTGGGATAATAACTGATTTTTGAATTCATTGAATTTGAAGCATTCATTGCAAGTCGATACATAATAGGTAAAAATATACCATGAACAGGGAGGTTAGTGTATTCCTCATCTAAAGGACTAGAGAGTATATAAATGTTTCTATTAGAAGCTTTCGCTAAGAAAGTATTCCCATTACTCAACCTAATCAAAGGTTCATATACACCTTCAAATGAATATAGACTAGAGCCTAAAGGAAGAATACTTTTAGTATCCAAACTTTCAAAAATACCTTGAAAAAGTACATTATTTTTGTCTAGAATTGTTCTATACTGATTTTCATCTCGACTTTTAAAAGCTTTTATACCGGTACTCTTTCCATTTAAATAATCAATAGAATCGGATGGAAATATCAATACACTAGCTTTATCAAATTGACCCAAAATTCCGTTTGGGATTGAGTTTAAATTATCCAGTATTATCAAGTCTGAAGATTCTAGCTTAGAAAAATCAATAGAGTTTTTATCCATTTCAATAAAATCAAACAACTCCGTGTTTTTAAATACCTTTTTAAGGTAATTGTTTTCTGAACTAGTTATGAGTGAAACTAGAGGCCTCTTAGAATTTGAAACTGTTAAGAAAAACGAGTTATCATAATCGATATCATCACCAGATAACTGTATTTCATACTTGGCCTCTACCAATTTCGCTATATCAAACTGAATTCTGTCTAACTCTTCAATCTTAATTACAAGAGATGAAAGCTGTTTCCCATTAGACAAAAGTTTTATGACAATATTCCCCTTATCAAAATTTCTTGATTTATCAATATCTACATTCAATATCAGAGAACTAAAATCATTTTCACTATTCTGAATAAAAACTGTATCCACAAATGCATTTCTATCTGAAGAATTATCATTGACAACAAAATAATATTTTCTCAGGCTATCTTGCATGACAAATGAAAGTTTCTCCAAAGTAAGATCTTGCATATCGCTAAAAATAAAGACGCTATTGGAATTTATATTATCAGGTCTATTGAACAAAATTGACAATGGCATTGGTGAGAATGAATAACCCAAGCTAAAAATCTCACTTGGACTGATATCTGAAGGCAGAGACGCTTCGGATGAAAAATAACTGCTATTTGTTAAGATGATTGATTTACTATTACTTTTCTCTATTAGTTCACTTATGATCTTCTTAGTCTCATCAAAAGCAGTTATACCATTTATCCTATTAGACATGCTTATCGAATTATCTAAATAAATCAAGCTATCAGTACTTACTATTTCTTCATTATCACCAAATAGAGTAAATAAGAAAAAAATGAGAGTTAAAATTACTAGAACCCGTGATGAAAGTACCAAATAATACTTAAGCCTAGTTTTTGATTTGGTTTCTGTAGAAACATGATTGATAAATTTTATAGTTGGAAAGTAAAGCCTCTTTGCCTTTTTGAAATTGAATAAATGTACGATTAAGGGTACAAAAACAAATACTGAAAATAACCAAACTATAATCACTAATTTCTATTTATAAATTACAAGAAACGATAGGAAGAAAGATAAGTTATATAAACAAAAAAAGCCCTCTTATATCTAAGAGGGCTCTTAATAAAAACTGGCAACGACTTACTCTCCCACCTTTTACGGCAGTACCATC
>CAYGTD010000093.1:0-11906 GCA_964352725.1 uncultured Roseivirgaceae bacterium | reverse complement strand
TGATTGCACCAATCCTCCTTGGAGTAGTCGTTGTTGTCGCTTTTTTTTCTCTACAAAGAATTACTGAAGACAATCAAAAATATAGCTTGGATAATATAGCTCAGCAAGCAGCCATTACGGCATATGATATACGGTACGGTTGGGGTGCAAGAGAAGGTGGTGATGGTGGTTATGATATTGGACTTCCGGATGGTACCATAGGTGGCATGTTGCGATTGATGCCGCAAGCAATCAACGTATCTTTATTCAGACCTTATCTTTGGGAAGTGAGGAATCCGTTAATGCTTTTGGCTTCTTTAGAAAGTAGTGTGTTCTTTATCTTGACGATCTGGCTATTGATCGTAAAAAGAAGGCTAATGGTCGTTGTAAGAGATCCTTTTCTCCTTTTTTGTTTTTTATTTACCATGTTATTTGCTTTTGCAGTTGGTGTAAGCACATTCAATTTTGGGACATTAGCCAGATATAAAATTCCAATGATGCCTTTTTATGCCACCATACTAATTGCCGTTTATCAGCAAAAAAAGAAAAACCTTAAATGAAACGATTCATTCCATTTAGTGGATATTCCGAAGCATTCACTAAGATATTGAAGTATTCAGGTCACAGGCTATATGTGGTTATTGGTCTTTTATTTATTTCTGCGACCTTAGAAGGATTTGGCATTGCAATGTTGATACCATTAATCCAAAAGAATGGAAATACTGCAACTTCTGATAGTTCTGCTATTAGGTTTTTGGATGAAATAGGAATATTTAGCCTGCCACTTAGTTATCTACTTTTCATCATAGCTAGCTTGTTTATCTTTAAAGGTATATTTCGATTCTTTAGTGGAGTGGTAAATGCCCTTATTTCGAACAAACTCAATCAGTCAATGAAATTCAAATTGTTGGAGAAATATGGCATAATGAATTATGAGTTCTACCTGTCGAAAGATTCTGGTCATTTTACAAATGTTATAAATCTTCAGGTCAATAAATCGGTACTTTTTTTTAATGAATTTTCAAAATTCAATGTGTCTATTGCTACTAGTTTGGTGTACGTCATTTTGGCATTTTTCATTGAATGGAGGTTTTCACTTATGGCTGTTTTATCTGGTTTAATTATTGTCATTTTGATGAGGAAACTAACAACTCTGACGAAAAAGCTGTCTATTGAAGTTAATCAGGGTAGCACAGAGCTAAACAAGTCGTTGATTCAGATTTTGCAAGGGTACAAATATTTGAAATCAACTAATACCTATAATATATTAAGGCGGCAGTCAGAAAGTTTGATCCAATTAATCAATCAAAAAACCTTAAAAACTAATTATTTATCTTCCTTTTCAACATCAATCTCTGAGCCTTTAATTGTAATCATCGTATTAGGTATTATTTTTTTATTTTCAACATTTGTTTCGGGAGATTTAACGCCGATAATTATAACCCTAGTGTTGTTTTATCGGACAATGACTTATTTGTTACAAGCTCAAAATAACTGGCAAAATACAATGGCTTTCGCTAGCAGCTTAGACATTGTAGATGCGGAAATCAAAGATTTGAATTCGTTTGTCGAACCTGAAGGCGAGGTTAAAATTTCCAACTTTAATAATTCAATAATATTCCAAAATGTCAGCCTCTCTATTGGAAACACTCAAATATTAAAGGGTATAGATTTATTATTTCCAAAAAATAAAACCATAGCCATTGTGGGGCCCTCAGGTGCAGGGAAATCCACAATTCTTGATCTTATCACTTTGCTTTATCAACCAACTAACGGTGAAATCTTAATTGATGGAATAAATTCAAATCAGATATTAAAAACACAATGGCGAAAAATGATTGGTTTTTCCACTCAAGACTTTTTTATTCTTAATGATGATGTAAAATCCAATTTAATCTTTGGGGATCAACTTAATCTTGAAAAGATGAAGCAGTCTTCCGAAATGGCACATTGCAAGGAGTTTGTGGAAGCGATGGAGTTTGGATATGATACTCAAATAGGTGAAAGAGGGATTCGAATATCCGGAGGACAAAAGCAAAGGCTTTCAATTGCCAGAGAAATTTATAAAAGTCCCCAACTTTTGTTATTGGATGAGGCTACAAGTGCTTTAGATTCCGAATCAGAACAATACATTCAAGATAGTCTGGAGCGTCTAAAAGGAAAATTGACAATGATTATTGTGGCGCATAGGCTATCTACCATCAAACATGCAGATATAATATATGTGATTCAGGCAGGCAAAGTTGTGGCAAAAGGGAATTTTGATGAACTATCTGCAATGAAGGGTACATGGTTTAATAAAATTGTGAAGATGCAGGGTATGGACTCTAATGGCCTAATTTAATCCTTTCAAATGCTTTTTAACTCTTTTGAATATCTGATTTTTGTACCACTGGTTGTGGGTATTTATTTTTATTTACCACATAGATACAGATGGTTACTACTTCTCATTGCCAGTTATATTTTTTATGCATTCTGGAAAGTGGAATATCTTGTTCTGATTGTGGCATCTACATTGGTTGACTATTTCTGTGCAATAAAAATTCATGGCTCCACAGACAGGGGAAAGAAAAGGTTATTCTTGATCCTCAGTATTCTAGCTAATATAGGAACATTATTTGTGTTTAAATATTTGGGGTTTGCATATGATACCTATCAGGCAATATTTGAAAGTTCAGGTAAAATTGATTTTCTGGAAAATATTCTGCTCCCTATGGGCATTTCATTCTATACTTTTCAATCCCTGAGTTATACAATAGATGTGTATCGGGGCGAATTACCACCTGAAAGACATTTCGGAAAATTTGCATTATATGTGTCGTTTTTTCCTCAGTTGGTTGCAGGGCCTATAGAAAGGGCGAAGCATTTGCTTCCACAGATGAGCCAACATTTTAAGTTTGATGAAGGCAACCTGAAAAGTGGATTAAGACTTATTTTGTGGGGGTTATTAAAAAAGGTGGTCATTGCAGACAGGCTCGCCTTATTTGTAAATGATGTTTATGGTAATTCCGATCGCTTTCAGGGAGCTACCTTGTTCATAGCTACAATATTCTTTGCATTTCAGATTTATTGTGATTTTTCAGGTTATTCGGATATAGCCATTGGTTCGGCACGAATCATGGGTTTTGACCTGATGAAAAATTTCCGAATGCCTTATTTTTCATCCTCTATCTCAGAGTTCTGGAAACGCTGGCATATCTCCCTTTCTACCTGGTTTAAAGATTATGTATACATTCCTCTTGGCGGAAATCGGGTGGTTAAATGGCGATGGTACTACAACCTGTTCTTAACCTTTTTGATCAGTGGATTTTGGCATGGGGCCAACTGGACATTTATCATTTGGGGGGCCATTCATGGCATTTATCTGATAGTTGAAAATTTATTGTCACCTATTGGATATTTCAATAAAATACCTGTTTGGATCAAAACCATATTTGTTTTTATGCTGGTGAATTTATCCTGGGTGTTTTTCAGAGCGGATTCAGTTTCAATGGCCTTTAATATCATCTCCCGATTTGCTGATTTTCAAGTTACCGACATCAAGGATATCCTCTGGATGTGCCTACATGTGGTTAAAGGTGATATGGGCATGCTTGATAGTCCAATGATATTTACAGCTACTGATATGTCCATCAATTTCACACTGGGCAATTTTCTTTTGTCCATTGTGTGCATCATCCTTCTCATGTTCGCTGATTATTTAATTCTTAAAAAATCATTTTTGGCGAAGTTTGATGGTTTTCCACGCCCATCTAGATGGGCCATATATTACCTGCTTATTTTTATATGTATGTATTTTGGGGTGTTCCGCTCCAATGAATTCATCTACTTCCAATTTTGATATGACGTTGTTGAAAAAGGCCATGGTTTTCATAATACCCATAATCACATATTTGACATGTATGGCCTTGTATAATTTTTATAAGCTTGAGAAGTTCCATATTCTCGACCCTACGATTGAAACGGTAATAGTGGGTGATTCTCACCTAAAGTATTCATTAAACCCGGAGCAACTTGAGTCAGCAGTCAATTATTGCACCAGTGCAGAAGCGTTGGTATTGACCTTTGCGAAGATTAAATTTTTACTTGAGAAAGAAGAAAATACCATCAAAAGGATATTGATTCCTCTGGGTTACCACAACATCACTGAGGCAGAATATGATAAATTGAATAGTGAGAAGTGGTCCAATGAAATGTACACCCGATCTATTCCATTTATTTTACCACGGTTGGTTACTTCTGAAATGGGTTATGACAATTTTCAAATGTTCAAAATACTTCTCACCAATATTTCCTTAAAGCCCATTGATATAGATGACCAAAAACTAAAAACATTCGGAGAATTTGTTTCTTCAAGCATGAATCATCTTGAAATGACTATACTAAATGAGGTAATTAAGAACCATTTTTATATACAGAATAGATCTTTAAGATACGAGCCAAAAATAAGAGATTTAATGATTGATATTTGTGGCTATTGTACTCTTCGAAATGTTGAAGTGCTTATCATAAATACGCCGCTCCATCCTATGTATCTCGAAAATGTCCCCAGTCAGATTAAACGAGATTATGATGGTCTGGAAGCCGAACTTAAAGCGATGTTTCCTCAGTCAGTTGAATTTATGCGAACAGAAAATATGTATTTCCCGGATTCTGCTTATTTAGATTTTGATCATCTCAATAAATACGGAGCTCAAATCTTTGGTGAGTATGTTAAAAATGAATTGTATGAATCCAAATAAACCCATTAATGTCACCAGTGTTTTTTTGCCTCCAAAAGAGGAGGTTGACTTGATGCTCAATAAAATATGGGAATCTGGATGGGTCACAAATCAAGGAGCATTGCTTACAGAACTGGAAATCCAAATTGCCGGAAGATGTGGATTTAAGGAAATGCTTGTTTTAGCCAATGGTACTTTGGCGCTTCAGATCGCGATTCACGCGCTTGATCTCACGGGTGAGATCCTTACAACCCCATTTAGCTATGTGGCCACAACCACGTCCATCATTTGGCAGAAATGTAAGCCCGTATTTGTAGACATTGATCCAAATACTTTCAATGTTGATGTGAATAAAATAGAACAGGCAATTACCAATAAAACATCCGCAATGCTATTTACGCATGTATTTGGCAATCCATGTGATATCGAAGGTATTGACGCGATAGCGCAAAAACATAATCTTAAAGTAATTTATGACGCTGCACATGCTTTTGATGTGGAGTACAGTGGTAAATCCATTTTTAGCTATGGAGACGTAGCAGCGGCCAGCTTTCATGCTACAAAAGTTTATCACATGATAGAAGGTGGTGGACTTTTTACGCATAATGCTGATCTTCTATATAAGATGAAGCAAGCTCGTAATTTTGGTCACAATGGGGTGGGTCAATTTGATATGTTGGGTATTAATGCCAAAAATTCAGAATTTCATGCTGCTGTAGGGTTGGTCAACTTGAAACATATTGATCATTTGATTGCGCGGAGGAAGTTGCTTTTTGATGAATACAATCAACATCTATTGGGTATTGATGTCCAACATCAATTTATCAACCCAAAAACGGATAGAGAAAATTACAGCTATTATCCAATCGTGCTTAAGTCTGAGAAAACCCTTCTTAAAATAGAAAAAAAATTAAACGACATAAATATTTTTCCACGAAGATATTTTTATCCTTCGTTGAATATGCTGTCATATTTGGAATCTCAGTCTAAAATGCCAGAATCCGAACATTTGTCAAATGGGATTTTATGTTTGCCTATTTCTCATGAACTTGAAACTATCGAAGTAAAAACGATAAGCCAGGTAATTATTGATAATTTAGATTAGCTATAAGGTGTAACTCAAATAATTATAGAATTATGATAGTGTTAGGTGCTAAAGGATTTGCCAAGGAGATATTACAAACCCTTGACATGTTGAAGGAATTGGAACATTTGGTTTTTTTTGACAATGTAAGCACAGATATTGATGATTTTTTATACAATAAATTCCAAATTTTGCGCACTCTTGATCAAGCAAAATCTTTTATGGACATTTATGGAAATGAATTTATTCTTGGAGTTGGAGGACCTATAGCAAGATATAAGTTGATGGAAATGTTTGAAGGATTAGGAGGTCAACCTAGAACTTTAATAAGTCCAGTATCAACAATTGGCAATTTTGCTGTTTCCATTGAGCATGGTGCGTGCATCATGTCAGGAGTTACGATAACTAATTCGATTAAAATAGGAAAGGGATGTCTTATCAATTTGCATTGCACTATTGGACATGATTCAATAATTGGAAATTTTACAGAATTATCGCCAGGAGTTCATATTTCAGGCAACTGCGAAATTGGGGCTTTTTGTAATTTGGGAACAAACAGTACGATTCTTCCTAAAGTTAAATTGGGAAATAATGTAATAGTAGGTGCCGGGGCGGTCGTCACTAAGGATGTTCCAGATAATAGCCTGGTTGTTGGTGTTCCTGGAAAGGTTACTAAGGAGTTATTACCTGTAAATTTATAGGTGTGATAAGTATTTGCATGATTACATATAACCATGAGGCTTATATCGAAAAAGCGATAAGAAGTGTCATGATGCAAAAAACCGATTTCAAATTCCAACTAGTTATTGGCGAAGATTGTAGTTTGGATGGCACAAATAAAATATGTCAAAAACTACATTCAGAATTTGGCGACAAAATAAAACTTCTTCCTTCACTGAAAAATATTGGCATGATGCCGAATTTCATAAGGACGGTATTGAGCTGCGATCAAAAATATGTTGCTATCTGTGATGGCGATGACTACTGGACCGATCCATACAAATTACAAAAACAGGTGAATTTTCTTGAAGTGAATACTGAATACAGTATTTGTGCGCATAACACTGTGATGTATGCAGAAAACACCAAAGAATTCACTGAAACTCCAATGAGAGATCATGACTATACCCTAAATCAATTTATTCTAGGTACCATTCTAGGAAGAAGCGCAAGCTCCATGGTGTTTCGGATGGACGCATGGGTTAGAAATAAAATTGGGTCAAATGTTTTTCTGAATGGTGCAGGAGGCGATTGGATGTTGGCAGTCATAGTATTACAACAAGGGAAAATGAAATACTTTGGGGAGGCAATGGGCGTATATCGCCTTCATGATCAGGGGGTTTATTCTGGAAAACAACAAATTAAAAAACTTGAAATGTACTTGAAGACAGCAAAATCTGTCGATGCTTTGTCAGAAGGAAAATATAAAGTACCCATTCGAAATAGGTGCATACGAAATGTGATTGCATTGATTCGTCGCTCTACAAAAAACTCCAAAGTATACTTGGAATTATGGGATTTATATGGTTCAATCAACAAACCCCTGCATTTAGAAAAAATTGAATCAATTAAGAATTGGAAATGGTTCTGGCGATATTCTATTTCAAAATTGGTTTATTTGCTGGTTCCAATCCATTTGAAATAAAGGCTTATGGGTTCATTAAAGAAGAATGTTTATTTCAAATACCATCAATTCGGTTTTTGGCTCATTGGGAATAAACCAAGCAAAACGGTAATTAGGGTATTTGCGGTGAAGCGTACCGGACAGCATGCCATTCTAAATTGGCTCATGCAGCAATGGCAGGGATCAATATCATTTCATAATAATGTACCCGCAGGACGACCAATTTTATCAAGTCACAATCATGAGACGCGACTGAGGTTACCCATAAAAAATCCCCTTTTATTATACAATCACGAAGATGTTCCAATAAAGTATGCCATGGAATTTGATTCATATTATGAAAAAACCTTAAGAGGTTATACCAAAAAAATTGACGTCATCATACTCAGAGATCCATTCAACTGTTTCGCCAGCCGGATCAAAGCAAATTGGGAATGGGATAATTTGTTTGTTGAGAATGAAACAATCAGGCAAAATGTAATCAATACTTGGAAGGAGCACGCCAAGGAATTTATTTCGGATGTAAATCCACTCCAGAATAAAGTTTTGATCAATTATAACCGATGGATTTTGGATGTCGAATATCGGAGGTCTATAGCTTCTGATCTCGATCTTCAATTTACGGATTCTGGATTCGATCACACACCTCATTACGGATTAGGTAGTTCATTTGATGGTCTTTCTGGTACAAACAACAAAAATAAACTTCAGGAGCGGTGGAGAGAATTTGAGTTTGATGAACTCTATAATTCCATATTTGAAGATAAGGAACTACTTGAACTCTCTCACGCAGTGTTCGACTTTGTACCAGCAAAATTCAGATGACCTTGCTTACGGTTATATTGCCAGTTTACAATGCTAAGCCTTTTTTGAAGGGAGCCATAGAAAGTATACTTAACCAATCTTTCAAGTCCTTTGAACTTTGGCTGGTTGATGATGGATCATCAGATGGATCAGTTGATATAATTGCTCAATACGAAAATCATCCATTGGTTAAGACAATATTGCATAAAACAAATCGAGGCAAACTTGCCATAGTGACGGAGTTATTGGCATCAATTTCATCCAAATATTTTACAGTTCATGATGCTGATGATCTTTCAGTTAAAGATCGCTTTGAAAAGCAAATTAGCTTAATGGAGCTTAAAGAATATGTCATGACAGGAACATCATATAATTCAATTGATGTGTCAGGTAATACATTATCCGAACATATCCAGTCTGATGATATTTCAGAAATTCGAAAAAGAATGGTTGACAAGGCGCAGTTCCATGGACCAACAATGATAATTAGAACTGATGTCCTTGAGATGGTAGGTGGATTTTATAGGATTATGAAAATGGGAGAAGATATTGATTTTTCAATGCGTATAGTTGAGAAATATCCCGCTATCAATCTTACAGAGATATTATATCAATATCGAATCAATCCTGACTCAATGACAAAATCTTCATCATATGATCTTTTAGGCAAACTGATTGATCGAAAACTGATTTTTGAATTTGCTAAGGAAAGAAAAGAAAGAGGTAAGGATAGCTTAATGGAAAATAATTTAAGTCAGATTGAAATATTTAAACTGGAAGCGAAGAATGAATTCCTTAGGAATAAAGGGAAATTTGTTGAAGAATATGTTGCGTATTTGCTTCATTATAATCTAATAAAAAATGCTCTCCGGTTTTGTATCAGGATGTCACTTCAATTTCCATTAGATTTTGGGGTACATAGAAGAACACTTTATGTTATAAAAAGAATGATTACCAAGTAATATGAAAATTATTCATCTTATACCCGAGTTTAATCGGGGAGGTACGGAGCGAATAGTAATCAATCTTGCAAGACATCAGCTTGTGAGTGGTCATTCTGTGAAGATCATTGCCTTTTCTAAACTCAATTTATATGAAGATGAAACTCAAGGGTTGCCAATTGATATTTGTGCCGATGTGGATGTACAATATCGGTTTATGAGAAAACCTAAGACAAGGAATCTTGAAGTTTTTGAATCTATTCTACATGAATTCAAACCGGATGTGATTCACTCTCACTCATATTGGACTGATTTAATAATCAATGCCATTCCTATTTTAGACGTTCAATATGTGAGTCATTTTCATCTGTACTATGATCATTACAAATTTAAGATTTCACTTCGTCCGACTGCATTTGCGCAATGGCGTGGACTTCAAATATTGTATAGGGCATATGAAAATCGGAAGACTAAATTCATTACTATTTCGAATGATGTTTTTGATTATTACAAAATGTGCTTTCCTACTTACCTAACCAAAAATCTTAATAAGATCCCAAATTTTTTGCAGTTTTCACCCGATTCAAGCCCTCTGAAAATCATTCCGGGTCAGAAAATTAAAATCTTGTCAGTTGGAAGGTTAGTGCCAATAAAAAATCACATATTCCAAATAGAAATAGCTCATTCACTGATGAAAATGGGTGTTGATTTTCATTTGACAATTGCGGGTGATGGACCTGAACGCATTAAACTTGAATCTTATTCTAAAGAATTAGGTTTGGATGAAATTATTGATTTCTGTGGAATTATTAATGATATGCCTACGCTATATAAGAGTCACGATATTTATGTTCATACTGCATTAGCAGAACCTTTCGGACTTACAATTTTAGAGGCCATGGCATTTGGATTGCCATGTTTTGTCTACAATACGAAAGGCCCACATGAAATAATATCTTCTCGTGATCAAGGTGTATTTATTGATTGTTTAGATCCTGACTTGTTTGCGCAAAAGATCCTAAATGTGACAAGTGATGTGGGGAAATATCAGAATATTTCAAAAGCTGCAATTGAAAGAAGTAAATACTTCAATTTAGATACATATGCAGAACAAATTATGACCACATATTTACAATTAGATTAATATACATTCTCCTTGAAAAGAATTGATAGAATAATAGTTTCAGCGTGTAAAGATGATTACCATTTATTAATCATTTGTGTGTCAAGTATCCGGTTTTATTATCCTGATATTCCTATTTATTTAATAAAGGATTATACGAAGGGTGATTTTAATACCCAAGAGATCCAACAAATCTATAATGTTCAAATATATGAGACCAATTATCGGTATTGTGGGTGGGGCTTTAGTAAGTTGATCCCACTTATTGAAATTGAAAATGAACGCATACTCATCTTAGATTCAGATACGGTATTTTTAGGGAAGGTCATTGAACTACTTGAAAAAAATGTAAATGATGTGATTGTCTCAGGTTATATTCAGAATGACAAACTAGAAGTTAAACGGAGTTATTTTGATTTAGCAGAATTAGCGGTTTTCGATCCGACGTTTCAATTTACTGGCCTGGTGTTTAATACAGGTCAGTTAGTGTATAACACAAAACACTTTCATAAAAATGAATTTGAGGAATTAGGTGTAGTATTTGAATCTGGCACTATTAGGAGTGTTAAAACTGGAATTTTTGGTTTTAGCGAGCAAGGGATCGTGAATTTTTTGGTATTGAAAAAGGCACAACTAAACCAAATTAAAATGGATAGTTTAGACTTTATGATTTGGCCTCCATCATGTACAGATATCATTAAAGATCAGCATCTCATTGATGGATTAAAATATCCAAAGATTATGCATTGGGCGGGTCCAAAAGACTCAATTATTCAATTGATGCCCCATTCCGGTATTTTGAACTTTTTTCAAAACATGCATTTTCAAAAACTCCACGCTGGAAATTTGAAAAAGATTATTCGCATGTTGAAAAGGTCGAAAATCCGTGTTATTCTGTCGTATATTAGAAAGACTTTACTAAGGCAATTATCTTGAAAGTTCTTCATATAACTAATTGGTACCCAAGTTCTGAAAATCCTAAAGAAGCTTTATTCATACAGGAGCATTTTAGATCCTTATCCGATTTTACATCGGTCAATACACTCATTCATATTAGGGTTGTGGAATCAAATGTTTTTTGGGAGATGGATAAATACACAATGGAATCCAACACGCAATCCATAATCCTAAAGACAAAGCTTGCATCAAGCTGGAAAATTCAGGAATTATTGACCCTTTGGATGATTCGAAAATATGTATTATCCAGATCAAAAAAATATGATATTGTTTGCTTTCATGTGGCATATCCCCTTTGCACCTATTTAGGCGTTTTAAAAAAATGGTTTGATAGACCCATCTGCATTCTGGAACATTGGACAGCTTATTATTTCAACTTCAATCTTCCCACCAATACAAACACACTTAATTCCATTAAGAGAATATTTTCTCATAAGATTCCATTAATTACTGTGTCGGAAGCTTTGAAAAAGGATATAGTTAACTTCAGTAACTTCAGTGACTTTGAGAGCTACGTGCTTCCTAATGTGGTTGATAAGGAGGTTTTTAATTTAAATACAGTTTCTCCTCCTAGCAAACATTCTTTTTTTATGGTAAACTTTTGGCGTCCTATAAAGTCTCCATTTTCGGTTTTCGAAGGATTTAGAAAGTTCTTAAATGTATATCCTGATGC
>CAYGTD010000092.1:0-11914 GCA_964352725.1 uncultured Roseivirgaceae bacterium | reverse complement strand
CAATGTATAGCCATTTATTTCTAAGTGGGCCCTATAGTTAGAAGTACTACTTGTAGAATACTCCGCTCCAAGCTTTAATGAAATAACCTCTGTGTTTTCAGTATCATAAGCCAAAATGAATCTAGAGGAGTCCTGAGTTGAAGGTACATAGAATGGTAAATTTGCCATACTAGCATATGAAACCTCGGCCAAAATATTCAAATTATCTAGTAAAGCGCCTTTAATTCCACCTCCTATTTTGAAGCTTGTTTCTGTATTTATTAAAATAAGTGAATCATCCATAAATTGGTTTTGAGTGATCAATTCATTTAAACTATTCCACTTTATACCACCATCTGTATATGCGTATGCACTCCAGTCAGGACTGAATTTCAACTCAGCGTTAGCAAATGGATAAAATCCAGAAATTTTGTTGTTAGCAGACTCACTTGACGCGACTCTAAAGCCACCTTTAATTATTAAGTCGTTCTTCTGAAATTTTGCCCATGGGGAAAGGATGAACAAGGAGCGATCATATCTGATGCCTGATTCATAGCTTGAAGAATAGCTTTCCAAATCGAAACCAGCGCTAAAACTCGTATCAATTTTGACGGAGATTCCTCCCAATGCTTGAACGTATGGCTCTTTATTAATTAATTCGCCACCTTTCAGCTTTTGCGTCGAACTTGTCGCTTTTGCGTCGAAGAAATAACTCAATCCTTTGTTTGATCCCTTGACTACTGTCCCCAAGGCCAAATGGCTATAACTAGCTTCATTTGGACTCTCATTGCTGAAACCAGCATTCAATCGATCGGTATTCCCATAAAAGTTATACTGCTGATTTCTCACTTCTAGATAAGGAGTAATAGAAAACCCTTTTGATTGATACTTTGCTGAAAAAGTAAATGATGAATTAGCAGATCCACTGAATTCATCATTCACAGGTCCTCTTGCAAAGCTCTCGTGAAATAGTCCAGTACTTAACTTCATTTTCCCAACTTGTTTGAAAACGCCAGCCTCTATGAGTGGTGAGGTGTAATTTCCAAACCCAAGCCTTACATAGTTTTGATAATTAGCAGAAGGATATTGTTTATCAACTGATTGGAAAGGAACATCTGATTTATAATTTGGCCAATCAAATGTGGGTTGAAATGTTTGAAAGGTAAGTTGCAATGGATCTGAATTGAAGGTCTTTAATTCCGTTTTCTTGAAAATCTTATTTGCCTTGGGTAAGGTGATTGTCTTTTCCTTTTCAATTACAATTTCCCCATCAATGATTTCTCCACTTTTTGTAGCTGTGCTGTCATTTTGAGCCATCACAGAAGGAAATATTACTACAAAAAATAATAGTAGAATCGATATTCTCATTTCTTAATTGTTATTCACATTTGAAGTATCGACTGACGTACTTTGTTGTTCAATACTTGCAAGTTTCTTTTTTGCAATATCAGTCACTTCCTGATTTTTGGAGTGCTCAATGATTGATCTTAAAGTTGCTTTCGCTTGAAACAATTCATTGGTAGCCAGATAATTATCGGCAATTAATAAATAGGATTTGTCTACCCACTGCGCATAAGATCCAAATTTTCCGTTCAACTCAAATAGCTTCTCTATGGAGCTGGCATTCTCCCCTCTTTCAAAATCAATGAGCGCTAATTGATAGTTTGCTTCTGCAGCTATCACATCATTTCCATTGACTAATTTTTCAAAATCACTTATTGCTAGATCAATATCATTTATCCCTTTCAGTGATCTTGCTTTGTACAAAATCGCTATAGGTTCTGCATTTAAAGGTTTCCAATCAGCAATCAGTATATCATCCGCTAACTCTACTGTTTTAGGATAATTTGCTTTGTCAAAATAGGCTTTCATCATTCCTAATCTGGCATTGTATGAATCTTTTGGACTCAAAGCCAAAATCAATAATTGATTGTAGGCTTCCAAAGCTCTATCATAATTTCTCAATTGATAATTCATCTCACCTATTCGAGTAAAAACCCTCCCTGTAAAATTATTTCGATAGGTTCTAAGCTCATTAAATACTTCCAATGACTCATTCAACTCTCCAATTCGATAATAAGAGTCTCCCGTGTAGTATTTGGCTTCTGGTATAAAAGAACTTTTAGGATACTCCTTAATGAAGCCCCCAAGTGATTGGATTGCTTGACTATAATTCAAATCAAAATAGGATGCCTTAGCTGCCTCAAATTCTACTGATTCTAAGCTATTATCATACGGATTTGCAGCTTTATAACTGGCTATTTTCTTATCTAAGTTATTGATAGAAACTCCTTTTTGTTTTAATTCTTGCAATCCTAGAATAGCACTAAAAGCTTGCTTACTAGTTAAATGATTATCCAAAATTCGTTCATAATCATTTTTTGCTTGTAGCAATTGATCCAAGTTTGAATAACAAATAGCACGATTAAGTAATGATTTTGAGAGAATATTGGATGATGAACTTTCATCTATGAGACGAGAGTAGCCTTTTGCCGCTTCTTCAAAGTTGGTTTTTTCAAATTGCAATGAAGCTATATTGAAAATAGCGTCATCTTTCCATGGAGAATCATTTTCAACTTTTCTAAACGAAGAAATGGCTTGATCATATGCTCCAAGTTCTTTCTGTACCAATCCCACTTGATACCTCACGTAACTTGATTGGCTATCTCGCCTTAAGCTAGTGTAAAGTCCAAGCGACTCAGTATAGTTTTTGGTGGCATATAGGCAATCTGCAAGCCTTATTTGACCATCTACCTTCATATCATTTGGTGCAATTGTTATAAATCGTCTGAATGACTCTATAGCCCTACCATATTCTTCTAGGTTATAATATGCGTATCCAATTCCATAAAAAGTCATCGGAGATGGTTTTAACTGCATAGAATAAGATTGAATTGCTTTTTTATATTGTTCCTGAGCCATATAGGATTCCCCTACTTGGAATAGGCTCTCATTTTTGAGAACTGCGTCAATAGGATACTTCATACTCTTTCTAAACCATTCTATTGACTCATCAAAAAGAGCATCATTGAATAGTAACTGTGCTTTTTGAAAAGACACTTTTTGATAGACCGCTTGTTGTGTCTGTCCTACTATGCCTAATTTCTCTAAATGATCAATGGCCAGATCATAGTTGGAAGTTCTTAAATAAGTCTCTGCAATTAAGTTCTGAATTTCAATTACCCATTGTCCATTTTTGAATGACTTTAAATAATCATCTGAATAATTGAGTGCTTCTGTGAATTCACCAAGTTGGGCGTGGAGTTTTGCTACCTGATAAAGCGATTCTTCTTTGATAGAAGCTTCTTTGGAAGAGGATGCTTCTGTGTATGCGGTTAATGCTTTATCAAATTCCTTTTGTTGCAAATACAATCTACCAAGTTGAAAAGCACTTAGTTGTGCATACTCACCTGCTCCAATTCCAGCTTCTGTTAAGTATTTAATCGCTTTAATATCGTTTCCAATTTTGAATTTTGAAACTCCTGCTTGATAGTAAAGTGCAGATGATGGTTTTCCTGGATGAAGCTGAATTGCTTTATCAAAATAAGCATCTGCCTTTGCTGCACTATTTTTCTTGGCGTAGGCTTCTCCTATCAATTGATAGAAACCAGAATTAGTTATTGACACTTCATCTGATAGTTCGGACTGAGCTAATGCGATCACTTCTTCATATTTACCTAAATCCAAATTGATTTTAGCAATGAAGAACCTTGAGGAAGATGCGTATTGTTCATTGCTCAAGTTTGATTCAAAACCGTTCAAGGCATCCTCCTGATTTCCAAGATGATAATTAGTAAATGCCAAGTAATAATTAAGTTTGGATTTATCTGAGAAGTTTAGTTTTAGAGACTGACTAAATAGCTTTTTTGCTTTGATAAAATTTTTCGATTCTAAAGACTGTATGCCAGCAATAAATCCATAGGATGCTTGATTCTTTTTAGAAAGACTAAGGGGTTTTGTCTTTGCTATATAATATCGGCTTTTTACTGAGTCACCATTATAAAAAAAATACTCACCTAAATAGAATTGTGATAAAGAAGATAAAGCATGATCGGGATTATTCTTAATAGTCTGCTCTAATCTGTTGGAGGTGTTTTCACCTATTTTAAGCTGCGATAAATTCAGGATAAAAATTTCATCAATTGATAAATCAATTCGCTTACCAAAATCTCTTACAACATTTTCATATTGTTCTTCTTGAAAGAGTTCAAAAGCTGTGTTCGACTTATTATCTCCTACTGGTGTTTGACCAAAAGTCAACTGTACTAGAAAAATGAAAATTATATATGAAAATAGTCTCAAGGTATTTTTACTTATGGTCAAGAACGGAACGTATAAGATGATTAAAATTGTATTAGTTCATTAACTTATAGACTAACTCTGTTAACACTGGTCCTTCTTTCTTTGTTGCATAGCCTATACCTTTTGATTGAAGGTCGGCTTCTTGAAGGTACTTAATGTTTTGTACTACTTTTCCTAACGGATAATTTCTTGCTGCTTGAATATACTCTCGAGCAAAAAACGGGTTCACTCCAATAATACTTGCTATAGCACTGTCGCTTTTATTCTCTGATTGATGAATAAGCAAGAGCTTAGAAAAATAAGTAAATAAGCTATAGATGGTAAGTACCAGAGGGTTATTGGATGGATTAGAAGCAAAATAATCAGCTATTTTATGTGCTTTCAACTTATTTATTGTTCCTAATGCTTTTTGTAACTCAAAGATGTTGTAATCCTTGCTGATTCCAACATAGCGTTGAACCATTTGTGAACTAATAGACTCTCCCTTTTTACAATTGAGTAAAAGCTTTTCTATTTCATTGGCTAATCGTTGAAGATTATTGCCTATGTTTTCGGAGAGCATCATGACTGCAGCATCTTCCATTTTCACTTGACTTGCTTGACAATAACTTTTTATCCACCCGGGAATTTTATCATCATAGAGCTTCTTGGAATTGAGGAAAACGGAATATTTATCCATTGATTTCCCCAACTTAGTTCGTTTATCTAGTGATTTATATTTGTAGCCAAATACCAAAATGGTACTTGCTAAAGGGTTTTCAAGATAATTCAACACCAAGGTTTGTTTATCCTCCTTACCCCAATCTCTCATTTCTTGTGCTTCCTTTACGATCACCACTTGTCTCTCCCCCATCATAGGATATCGTCTGGCTGTTCCAATGACATCAGTAAGGGTAGTTTCCTTACCATAAAGTATTACTTGGTTGAAGCTTTTCTGCGTATCATCAAGAGCGTTTGACTCTATATTGTCAATGATATTATCAATAAAGAAAGCCTCTTCACCTTGTAGAAAATAAACAGGAGCAAAATTGCCCTGTTGAATATTCTTAATTATTTCTGGATACTCTGATGCCATTTTTCAAAGGTAACTGCTACCTTAGATTTATAAAATGACCAGCAAATATTTTGTTTTCCTTTTAGTAATAATACCATTTGGGCTTCTAGCGCAAGAATCTCGTATAGATAGTTTGCTGAAAAATCTGGATGATCGTGAAGTATTTGATAAAAAATATGTGGATTTAGTCAATGAGCTCTCATTTGAATACCTAAAATCTGATCCACAGAAAGCACCATATTATACTAATCTTGCGATAAGTGTCGCCAAAGAAATTGGATATACTGCCGGCTTAATTAGAGCCACAACTAACAAAGGCAGCAGCTATTGGGTGATAGGCCTGCAAGATGAAGCATTATCCTATTATTTGCTATCTCTTTCCTATAATTCTGAAGATTTCCCTTTAGAATACGTTCGATTAAACAACAATATTGGAGAGGTTTTTAAAAAGAAATCACTTTTTGATTCAGCTCAAAAATATTATAGGGATGCTCTCCAAATGATCGATAAAAAGCTACCTAATCAAAATTCTGCCATATTACTTTCAAACATAGCTGAGGCTTTTTTATTACAAAGGGAAATTGACTCAGCGGAATACTATTACCAAAAATGTCTCGACAACTCGCTGAAAGAAAATAGTCAAAGGGGTTTGGCATATGCCTATTTTGGTCTTGGAGAAGTTTCTTTCTACCAGTTTGATATCAATAAGGCAGAAGAACTACAAAAACAGTCATTGGAAATTAGAAAAAAAATAAATGATACAAGAGGAATCATTCAATCTTTAAATCAGCTAGGAATGTATGAAATCCATAAGGGAAACGCATCATTAGCTTTTGACTATTGGGATAAAGCAGAGGAACTATCCATCTCATTTAGAGCGCTTGATTTATTGAATGAGATATACCGATCTAAATCAGAGTACTATTACCAAATGAAACAGTATAAGAAGGCAGCTGAGTATATTGGTTCATATACAACTTTGAGTGATAGTATTAAGTCAGAGGAATTTGCTTCTAGTCTTGAAAGAACAAAAACGGCTTTACTTTCAGAGGTAAGTGATGCTGAAAATAAACTTTTAAAACAACAGCAAGAGCAAGCCAAAAAAGAAGGTCGGCTTTTCTTACTTTATGGGATCACTTTTTCAATAGTTATCATTTCTATTCTTGTTGTTTTTTGGTTTTACAGAAAAAGAAAAGCAAATCAGAAAGAAATAATAGTAGAAGGTAAGATCAATAATTCACTACTCAGTCTATCCAAAGAAGTCAACTTAAGACAATCAAATTATGATGATTTTATTACTGACTTTTTGTATTCTACAAGAGAGGTTTTAAAGACGGATAGAGCTAGCTATTGGTACTTAGACAGCAAATCAAAAAGCCTAGTTTGCTATCGACTTGTTGATTCAGGAAAAGTCAAAGAACTATCAAATGCTATTCCAGAAAATTCACCGTCCGTTTTTTTTAAAGAATTAGTCTCTAAAAGAACATTCGCCGTTTCGGATGTGAGAAATGATCCAAGATGTGCAGGTGTTAATTTCGAGGATCTATTAAAAGGAAACATTACTGCCTTCTTAGCTGCTCCATTGTATTTGAATGACAAATTTGTTGGATTAATTGGCTACTCCATGGTCGACTATAAAAGAGAATGGAGCTTATCAGATCAGAGATATGTTGGTTCTCTAGCTGATATTTTGGTTTCAGCATTAGCAAACAATCAAAGAAATTCGCTAGAGACAGAAAAAGAAGATTTAATTGAGAAATTGATCAGAAAGAATAAAAGTTTAAAGGAATTCAATAGTGTGATATCACATAATCTAAGAGAACCTCTCGCTCAAGTAATAGGATTTTCTAATTTGCTTTCTCAAAATTTTAATTTGACGTCAACAGAATCGAATGAAATTGTTTCAAGACTTAGCCACTCTTCCGCTAGAATAGACACGGTTATAAAAGACTTGAGTACTATCTTAAATGAACAAGATCCAGAATCTAAGGATTTTAAAGAAGTCTCATTAACTAAAGTGATAAATGAAGTTATAGAGGTTCTTAATAATGAAATTAAACGAGTAAATCCAGATATAAAAAGGAATTTAACCATCCCAAGAATTAGAACCTACAAGCCATTTCTATTCGATATCATATATCATTTGATATCAAACGCATTAAAATTTAGAAGAACTGAGGAGCTACTTACCATTGACATTTCCTCCTCAGAGGATGAGGAGAATTTCTACCTCGAATTTTCTGATAATGGACGAGGAATAGATCTTAAATCGTTTAAAGATCGAATTTTTAAAATGTACATGAGACATCATCATGACGTAGAAGGACGTGGAGTTGGCCTCTATATAGTAAAAAACAGAGTTGAATCACTTAATGGAAAAGTCGATGTAGTAAGCAAAGTGATGAAGGGATCCACTTTCAAAATAACCCTACCTAAAAAAGGTATTAATTAAGATATGTCTGTACCAATTTTTGTAGCATCTCAATAGAAAGCGGTTTAGACCTATACCCTACTACGTCCTCAAATTCCTCTGCTTTTTGTTTATCCTCAGGATCAATAGAAGACGTAAGCATTACAATGCTATTCCTATCATTCTTGATTTCTATATGCGAATACTGCTGTAAGAATTCCCACCCATTCATCACGGGCATATTGATGTCAAGCAAAATAAGTGAAGGGTGTTCAGTATTATCTTCTTGGAAGTATTTAAGTGCTTCTTCAGCTTCATCAAAAACCATCACTTCATCAACCAATTCAGCTTTTTGAATAATCATTTTATTCAAAAAATTGGTTGTACTATCATCATCAATCAGGACAATTCGCTTAAAGTGATTTGGCATAAATACTCTCTATAATACTTATTTAAAAGTAGTTAAGAAAAATCAAAGTGACGACAATCATCTCATTAATTGCCTACCATCTAACTGAAATAATATACCGCCTATGAAAAACAATATTCATCTACTTTAATCCTCCGTATTTATAGCATTCATTTTATCTTTCACTTTTAAACCAAATAAAATCATGAGAAAATTCAATCTACTACTTACAATCCTAGCGTTTTTTGCTACATCATCCGCTTTCGCTCAAGATGTGACTGCTGACGAAATAATAAATGGCTATTTCGAAAATACCGGAGGAATTGACAATTGGAAGGCGATCAAGGGGATTAAAATGAAAGCAAAAGTCAATCAAGGGGGAATGGAGATTCCGTTAGAAATTGTTCAAATGACAGATGGTCGTCAGTATACAAAAATCTCCTTACAAGGAAATGATTTCTATCAAGGTGTTTCCGATGGTGAAATCATATGGAACACTAATTTTAATTCGTTGAAAGCAGAAAAAGCAGATGCAGAAACTACCGCTAATGCTAAATTGGACATGAACGACTTCCCAGATTCTTTCCTTGATTATAAGTCAAAAGGATACAAAGTAGAACTGATGGGAAAAGAAAGTATTGATGGCGCTGATACGTATAAAGTAAAGTTGACTAAAGAGCCAAAAACAATAGAAGGTAAGGAAGTGGAAGATGTTTCATTTTACTATTTTGATGTAGACTCATTTGTGCCTTTAGCTATTGATACAGAAGTAAAAGCAGGTCCTCAAGCTGGAATGATTGGGAGATCTACTATGAGTGATTACCAGGAAGTTGACGGACTGTATTTCCCTTTCTCTATGACTCAAGGTGTAAAAGATGGTCCTTCTCAACCACTAGAGATTGAATCAATAGAAGTAAACCCAGAGATTGATGCAAGCGTTTTTGCTTTTCCAAGTGGTGAATAATCAACCAAAATAAATAGATATGAGAAAAATACTCACATTAATTATGTGCGGAGCAATGGGTATGTCCATAGCTCAAGAAACAGAAATTGTTCTTAAGGGCAAAGAACTTTTTGGTGATATGAGAGCAAGACATATTGGTCCCGCTCTTATGAGTGGCAGAATCATCGATATGGAAGGTCATCCTACGAATGATCGGATTATATATGCTGGTACAGCAGGTGGTGGTGTTTGGAAGTCCGCCAATGGAGGAGCATCATTTCAGCCAATATTTGATGATCATGCTCAAAGTATCGGAAAAGTAAAATTAGACCCTAAAGATCCAGATAATAAAATATGGGTTGGAACGGGTGAAATATGGACCAGAAACAGTGTTTCTGTGGGAGATGGATTATACAAAACCATAGATGGAGGTGTAAACTGGACAAAAGTTGGTTTTGATAAGTCTGAACGTATCAGCAGTATAGAAATTCACCCTGAAAACACTAATATCATGTTCGTCGGCGTGTTGGGAGCATTGTGGGGAGACAGTGATGAACGTGGTATTTACCGTTCTGAAGATGGTGGTCTTACATGGGAAAAGACATTGTATATTGACCAAAAGACAGGATGTGCGGATGTCATTATGGATCCGAATAACCCAAATGTTCTTTATGCCTCAATGTGGGAATTTAGACGTCAACCTTGGAGTTTTGATTCGGGGGGAAATAAAAGTGCGCTTTATAAATCAACAGATGGCGGAAAAACGTGGAATAAAATACATAATGGATTCCCTGATGGGAAGCTTGGAAGAATAGCTATTGCAGTAGCCCCTTCTGATAGCAATATTTTATATTCTGTTTTAGAGACAGAGGATGAAACTAAAAGAGGTCTTTATAGATCAAACGATGCAGGTGCAAATTGGTCTTTGTTGAACAGTGATTTTGGTTTAGTTGTAAGACCATTCTATTTCTCAAGAATCGTTATTGATCCAAAAAATCCTGATGTAGTCGTTAAAGGTGGTCTTTCTGGCTCTATTAGTAGAGATGGGGGCAAAACTTTTAAAAATATGGGCAATATGCATGCTGATATACATGATATTTTGTTTGACATAAACAACTCAGACAGAATGTATGTGGGTACTGATGGCGGTGTTTACAGAACATGGGATGGATCTACCACTATGGAGATTGTGGCAAATATGCCAGTATCTCAATTTTATCATGTAAGTGTAGATAATGAAGAGCCTTACAATGTATACGGTGGTTTACAAGACAATGGCTCTTGGTACGGCCCTTCTAGCTCTCCTGGAGGAGTAGAAGCTAGAGACTGGAATGTAGTTGGCTATGGAGACGGTTTCCGAGTTCTTCCCCACCCTACCAAGAAAATCCTGTATTCTGAAATGCAAGGAGCACAAAATGTCTGGAGATATGACATGGAGAAACAACAAACGAAAACTGTGCAGCCGCTTCAAGCAAAAGGATATGATAAGCTGAGGTTTAACTGGAACGCTCCAATGGCTACCAGTGAAGCTCAGCCGGATCGTTTTTATATGGGAAGTCAATACTTGCATATTTCAGAGGATATGGGGAATTCATGGAAAATAATCTCACCAGATTTGACTACTAATGATAAGTCTAAGCAGAATCAAGCAGAGTCTGGCGGTCTTTCTATGGATAACTCGGGAGCAGAGAATCATTGTACCATTTTTACCATTGCAGAATCTCCGTTGAATGAAAAGGTGATTTGGGTTGGGACGGATGATGGAAACATCCAAGTGACAAAAGATGGAGGTAAGTCATGGACAAATACAACCCCAAATATTTCAGGAGTGCCTGCAAATACATGGGTGTATCACATTGAAGCAAGTGTACACGGAGAAGGAACAGCATATGCAGTCTTAGAAGGACATTCTACTGGTGATATGAATCCTTACACTTACAAAACAACTGATTATGGTCAGACATGGACCTCTATCATCACAGATGAAGTGTATGGATTTGTGAGAAATATTCAAGAAGATTATGTGAACGAAGATTTGTTATTCTTAGGAACTGAATTTGGCTTGTATATCACTATCGATGGTGGAAAAAATTGGAATCAATTCACCAATAATGTTCCTCCTGTGGCTATTCATTTCATCGATCTACAGAAACAGACAAATGACTTGGTCTTAGGAACACATGGAAGAGGTGTAATCATCATTGATGACATAAGTCCATTACGACAAATCAATCAAGAGGTCTTGGCAAAGGATGTTCATTTTTTCGATACCAAGCCAATGATCATGAAGGAATCGAGTCCCTTTGGCGGTACTTCTACTGAAATGCAGTTTGTTGGGGCCAATAGCTCAAATGATGCACAGATCAACTACTACTTGAAAAAGAAGCATATTTTCGGAAAAATGTCAATGGAGATTCAAGATCAAACTGGGGTTAAATTGATTGAGCTGTCACCTGGTAAATCCAAGGGAATCAATCTAGTAACCTGGAATGGATTGGTTAAACAACCTAAAATGGCTAAAGGAAAAACGCTAGCTTTTGGCGGGTTTACTTCACCACGTGTTCCTGCAGGTACATATAACGTGGTAATGACGAAAGGAAAAGAAAATTATACCACTACAGTAACGTTGAAAAATGACCCTAATTCCATTTTGACAGATGCAGATAGAGCTCAATACTATAGAACAGTAGCTAAGCTATATGATATGTCTCAAGAGCTTGCATATATGGTGTATGAGATGGATGAAATTTTATTAAAAGCGGAGGAAGTTTCTAAGAATGGTGGAAATAAAGTAGCTGATGTTGTCATTAAAGACTT
>CAYGTD010000091.1:0-11921 GCA_964352725.1 uncultured Roseivirgaceae bacterium | reverse complement strand
CTCTGTAAAGTTTCTTCGTCTCATCCAAGTCATCCTGAATGATAGAAGAAACCAATACATTCATCTCGTCTGCCTTTACTTTAGCATTTTGGAAAATCTGCAATTGACCTCCAATTAGTGAAGAATCTTGAAGTGCTTCATTAATAGAAATATCTACTTGTTTAATGATTTGAGCTTCCAGTGTTTCAATTCGCAATAGCTTTTCAACTGTAGATTGTGGGTCATATTTTTGAAATTGACTTATCAGCTCTGAGGTAAGCATTTCAATATCAACATCAGTGCCTTTTTTTACTTTATCTTTTTTATCTCTAATCGCATTAGCATAACTAAGAATCAACGATTTGAATAATCCAATAGAGCCTCTAATTTCCGATTGAGATTCGAATCCCCAGTCTGCATAATCCCACATTTCGATTGATCCAGATTTAATGTCAGAAATAGCAATTCCATCTTTTCCAAATTCTACTATTTGCTTCAATACAATCTCATCTGAGAAGCTTTTAGAACCAAGCTCATTTGCTAAATCAATAACTGCCTTTGCCTCATCTTGAGCAGTTTCTGAAGCTGTTATCATTTTGGTCAGCTCCTCTTTGATTTTATCATCTGCTCCTATAAGAAAAGAATTATATTGAAAATACTGATCAGCAAATGAATTGTAAATCGCAGCTGCAGATTTATAGTTCTCCGATGCTGACTTGATTTTGACATCTATAGATTTCGTTTTTTCAACTCTATTCGTTATTGACTCAATCTTTTTTTCAATATCTAAATGAACATCAGATAATTTTATTCCAAACTTTCCTGTCCTTAAGTCACGTCTAAAGAAAGCCTGATAAAATTGATCATTCTTCTTTATTTCTTTTTCTGTAATTAGGCTTTTAGCAATATTAAAATAAGAAATCGCTGAGTCTCCCTTATTCGCAAGCTGCTCTGGCTTGGCTACTGGGTCAAGCTCCATCAACTGACTTTCAAGCATGATTCCCATTTGGAGATGTGCATTAGCATCTTCCCCATTTTTAGGATCTGACAAATAGGCCATCAACTGAGGACCACCCTCTGCATAATTTTTTGATTCAAGAATCGGAAAAAGGTCTTTATATTTAATTTTTTGACTTAAAACAGGTGACGCAATAAGAGTACTTATTACTATAGCTATTGAACTTATTTTCATAGTGAGGTGATAATTTTCAAAATGCAATTTATAAAAATACCAAGTGAGGTTATAAGATTATGAAGAATTCCTAATGGAATTATTTTTAAATCTTGGTTGTATAAGATAATGAATACCCCTAAACATGAAAGCTAAAATCAAAAAGGAGCTAATTGAATGGATTGTTCTAGCTTCAGTATTTGGCACCATTTACCTAGGCGGATGGCATACAGAACTGATCGGTAAACTTCAACAGGCAGTACTTTATACTGGTATTATTTCACCAGATAAGTTAGAAGAAGATAAAGTTGCTGATTACAACTTCACTCTGGAAACCTTTGATAATCAAATGGTTTCTTTTTCTGACATGCGAGAAAAAGTAGTTTTCATCAACTTTTGGGCTACTTGGTGCCCCCCTTGTGTAGCTGAAATGCCAGATATTCATTCTTTATACAAGGAAAAAGGAGATGAAATAGTCTTCGTGATGATCTCCTTGGATCAAGATGAAAAGAAAGCTCATGACTTTATTGTTAAAAAAGAATTCGATTTTCCAGTCTACTTTTTGAGATCAACCCTTCCCTCCTCTTACGATACACACTCCATACCCACGACATATGTGATTGGGAAAGATGGATTGATTAAAGTGGAAAATCATGGTATGGCTAAGTATAACTCTAAAAGTTTCAAGACTTTTCTTGATGAACTAAATCAATATCCATAAATACCTAGCACAACTATAAAGCATGGAATAGTTTGAATTAATATCTTAATTCAAGATCTTAAAGATTATTATTGAGTCTCGATGAAAAGATCAATCCACTACACATTACTAGTTGTCAGCTTTTACTTCTTTCAAAGCTATGGTCAAGAATTACCCCCTATAAACAACTTTAAGCCTGCTGAATATAATGCGGGTTATCAAAATTGGTCTATTTCTCAATCTGTTGAGAAGCTGATTTACGTAGCAAATAATGAAGGATTACTGGAATTTAACGGTAGCGAATGGAAGTTATATCCATCTCCCAATGAGACCATTATGAGATCTGTTAAAGTGGTGGGCGGTAGGATTTATACTGGCTGCTACATGGAGTTTGGTTTTTGGAAAAAGGATGAATTAGGGTCACTTCATTACACTTCACTTTCAAAACAACTAAGTAATGATATCATCGAGGACGAAGAATTTTGGCATATATTAGAAGTAGATAATCACCTTATATTTCAATCTCTTAATAGGATTTACATCTATAATATTGATGACGAAGAAATAAATATTATTGACTCTGATGAAGAGATTATTAATATTTATGATGTTGATGACATTGTATATTTTCAACGATTGAATGTTGGAATATTTAAAATAGAAAATGGCAAACAGAGACTCATTTCTGACAATTCAATTTTCAAAAAAGACGAAGTAATCCAAATACTTTCACAAGAAGACCAAACACTCGTCATTACAAGAAATAGTGGCATTTATTCGCTAAACGAAAAAGATCCAAAGAATAGATTGTCTCCGAAAATTTTTTCTAATGTGAGTATTTATTGCGCAATAAAAATGTCTAATGATCATATTGTATTAGGTACAATATCTAACGGACTACTTTATCTAAATAAAAATCTAGAGTTAGTTTATGAAATCAATCAGCAAAACGGTTTATCTAATAACACTGTTTTATCTGCTTTCGAAGACATAGATGGCAATTTATGGACTGCTCTTGATTATGGATTAGGTTTCATAAATATTATATCTCCAATAAAAGCTTTTAAAGACATAGATGGCGAAATTGGAAGTGTCTACGCTACAGCAGTTCATGATAATACCTTGTACTTAGGGACTAATCAAGGACTTTATTATAAGAAAAGTAGCGAAAACTCATTTCGTTTTATTCAAGGCACAGAAGGCCAAGTTTGGAATCTGACGTTGATTGATGACGTATTATTTTGCGGGCATCATAAGGGAACCTTTACGGTGCAAAATGGATCCGTTACTTTAATCGCTAGCATTCCTGGTACCTGGGGAGTCTCCGAAATAGAAAATAAAACAGGGTTACTTCTTCAAGGGAATTATGATGGATTGTATGTACTCGAGCGAAAGGGAATTACATGGGAAGTAAAAAATAAAATTGAGGGATTTAACAACTCTGCTAGACATTTTGAAACTCTAAATGATCAGGTATTTATAAATCATGAATATAAAGGTTTATTTATACTCAAATTGGATACCAATTTCTATAAAGTGGAAAGCATAAGGGTAGAGCCTGAATTAAAAGGATCCAATTCTAGTATCGCAAAATTTAAAGGTGATATACTATTTGCCTTCAAAAATGGCATCTTCATCTTCGATTCAGTTCAAGATGTTTTTATAAGAAGTGAGGAATTGAGTTTGATATATGATGAGAAAGAATATATATCAGGGAAGATGGTTTTAAATGAATCAAAAGACATTTTTTGGATCTTCACCAGAAGTAATATCATTCAAGTGTCCTCTAGTTCGTTCGGAAATGCTCCTAAGCTTCTAAAAATTCCTTTAACACTTGATATGCGTGGAGATGTGGAGGAATATCAAAACATAGTGAACTACAATTCTCCAAACCAATATCTGGCAGGAAATAGCTCTGGATATATAGTCCTGAATACTGAGCAATTCAAAATAGCTGATTTTAATATTACCATAAATGAAGTAATAAATGGAGTAGTGAAAGACCTCAATAATGAAGGATCTTTGGTAAATCAACTAGAAAATGGTTTTTTTGACAGTGATGAAAATAATTTTCAAATAAGCTACTACGCTCCTGTCTATCAAAAACTCTTCAAAACATATTATCAATTTCGGTTGATTGGCATATATGATAACTGGAGTGATTGGACAGATGAGTCAACCGTGTTTTTTGAAAATTTACCTCCTGGAGATTATCAATTTAGCGTTCGAGCAAAAGCGGGAAATAAAATCTCAAGCAATACGGCATCCTATAGTTTTCGTATTTCTAGACCTTGGTATTTGACAAATCTAATGATCATAGTGTATGTCATTGGAATGATCACATTTTCAGTCATAATACATCACATTTACAAGTCATATTATAAAGGCCAGAGAGCACGTCTCATAGAGAAAAATAAACATGACATTGAGTTGACTTTACTACAAAATGAAAAGGAAATAATAAAACTCAAAAACGAGCAGCTAAAAGAAGATTTTAAAACCAAAAGCAAAGAATTGGCAGCTTCCACCATGAGCGTCGTTAGGAAAAACGAAATTCTCAATGAAATAAAAGATCAATTGATCAATATTGAAGATAAGAGCATTATTAAACCCGTTATCAAAGTCATAGACAAAAACTTGAATCACACGGGGAACTGGGAGCTTTTCAAAGAGGCATTTGATAATGTTGACAGTGAATTTTTAAAGAAACTAAAAACCCAACATCCTAACCTATCTCCTAACGATCTGAAGTTGTGCGCTTATCTTAGATTAAATCTCTCCTCGAAAGAAGTTGCCCAACTAATAAATATCTCTCCCAGAAGTGTTGAAGTAAAGCGATATCGGCTAAGAAAAAAGTTGAATCTTACCAATGATGAGAACCTAATCGATCACATATTGAACATTTAACACCCCAACATACAGGTAAATCACCCCAACAACACCCATACATCCTTTCCGAGGATCAATTTTTCTTTACGTAAACACTTATTTTATTGGTCACTCAAAAAACCTATGTTTCTCTACATACAGATTGAAATTTTAACAAAATACACCTTGATTTGTTGTTATTTTTTAATGTGTTAGGCATTTGTTGGGGTATCTATTTAAAAGTTTCGCAAACGGTTGCGATAATTTTATGGTGTCAGAATTAATCTTTGGCAAAGTTGTAAACGCTACATCATCTGTTTAAGATTGATTAGTAATTAAGAAAAAGGATTTAGGCTAACTAACTATTCAGGAAGCATGAATTTTTTCAAAGAAAAAACTTAATCAAAATGAGAAAAAACCTCTTACTACTCATCTTTTATTTGGCTGCTATGTATTTGGCTGCACAATCAGGAAGATCTAATCAAGTCAAAGTCATTAACGACCAATTTGGATTCAAACTGCAAGTGGATGGACAAGATTTCATGGTAAATGGAATGAACTGGGATTATGTACCTATTGGATCAACTATTACAGATCCAGGCATATGGAATAAATCTGATGATATCATCATGGCTGCATTAGATGCAGAAATGTCGATGCTTAAAAATATGGGTGTCAATGCGATTAGAACCTATGGTCTGAAACCAAAGTGGGTAACCTATATCTATGAAAATTATGGTATATATACTATGCTTAATATTACATTTGGAGCGTATGGACTTACCATCAACGGTACATGGACACCACAAACCGACTATGCGGATCCCGCAACTAGAAAAATCCTGATGAAGGAAGCCACGGATATGGCAAATACCTATAAAAACACACCAGGTTTGCTACTCTACATGATAGGAAACGAAAATAATTATCACCTATCATGGACTGGAGCTGAAACAGAAGCTATTCCAATAGAGGGAGTTGACTCTGAAAAAATTAAGTCAGCTCGTGCCCTGTATAAAGCGTTCAACGACGCAACAATAGAAGTGAAGAAAATAGATCAATCGCATCCAGTAGCTATCTGTAATGGAGATTTATTGTATGCTGATTTGGTTAAGCAAGAGTGTACTGCCGTTGATATATACGGAACTAACATGTATCGAGGTATCTCATTCAGTGACGCTTTTACACGAGTGAGGGATGAATTAAATATGCCAATACTTTTTGCTGAGTTTGGAGCAGATGCGTTTAATGCTAGAGATAATCAAGAAGATCAGTATTCTCAAGCATACTATATGACAGGAAACTGGAAAGAAATTTATGCGAATGCCGCCGGTGTTGGGGGTGCGAAAAACTCAATTGGAGGGTTTACATTCCAGTTTTCCGATGGATGGTGGAAATACAAGCAAACAGAAAATCTAGACGTTCATGACAATATAGCTGTTTGGCCAAATGGAGGATATAATCGAGATCAAGCTAATCCAGGTGATTTTAATATGAATGAAGAATGGTTTGGAATATGTGCCAAGGGTCCAACCAGTGAAAAAGGCTTATACACACTATATCCTCGTGCTGCATATTATGCATTGAAAGAGGCACATCAGCTAAATCCTTACAGTCCTGGCACAACGCCAGAATTTGTATCGAACTACTTCAATAATATTGAAATATTTGATGCTGTTTTAAGAGCTAGAGGAGATCAAGCAGCATTGGCCAGTGAACGTGGAGGAAAAATTTCCGTGAATAGAATCAGAGCAGAATTTTCGACCTTTATGACTGGTGGAGATTTAATTACCACTGCCAATCCTGATCCAGCCAATCCAGGTACCCCAAACAGATTGGGATTTGATCGGATGGAATCTTACTATGTAGGTATTGCAGCAAACCCAGACCCAAGCATCAGTGCCAATGTAACATTCAATATTCTTGGTAACGTTGCGCAAAATCCTATTAATGAGCTTTTTTACGAAAGAAGAGGTCAAACACAGACATTTGTAACTCCTAACGGGAATATAGCTACCAATCCAGAAAGACTAGCAGTATATCAAGCCGATTATTCATGGAACCACAAGTACTTTGAGCTAGATGGCTTCTACCGAACAGGTCATTATCACTGGGGTTACGAAGGTGACTTCTTTGGGCTATATCCCGAGGCAAATTATGGACCAAACCTTGATATATACAATGGATTTGCTCCAAATGGATTTGAAATCACAGGTAAAGAAGAATTTAGTGGTTTAAAGGTTGCTTATGGCCCTGAACTTTGGTGGGGAGCTAATCCAGCAATACTTCTTAAGTATACTAAGACTATTAAGAACATTGAGCTTGCAGGAATCTTCCATGAAGATTTAGAGGAACCAGGTACTGCTGTTAGTTCTTTAGCTGTGCCAATGCCTAAAACAAGAAGAGCATCAGTATACGCTAAAACTGAAGTTAAAGGTCTTGGTGTAGAACTTGGCGGACTGTATGGTGGAGCTCCATTGGTTGGTAGAGAGTTCCAAGTTGTAAAAGGAGAATCTGATAACTACCAAGTTTTCACAGACGAAATACAAAAAAGTGATAAATGGGGGGGTAAAGTAAAACTTACCTATCAAGCAGGTAAAATCAACTGGTACGGTCAAGCCTCATCAAGAGGCCTAGTAGCCAATGCTGGGGGCGATTACACACAGACATTCACCGGGTGGAGACTTAAAGATTTTGGATCAGGGAATGTAAATAACATCTTTACTGGATTTACATACAATCTTGGTAAGATTCAGGTTGCACCCAACTTCATGTATCAAAAACCTCTTGTAGATCCTATACCAGGAGATGCACCAGCTCCGGCCAGACTTAGAAACATCTTAGCGGATCCTTTTGTGGTTCGATCTAACAGAGAAACAGTCGCAGGAGAACTATTAATAACGTTTGACCCTACCCCTGGCACATGGATGTATGCTTGGGACAATGATAGATCCGAAGATGCCAGATTCGCTATGAGTTTAGGATTTGTATACTGGCATCTCCCAACTTCGCAAGATGCTGCTGTCATCTTCCCTGGTAATGCCCGTACACCTGTGGCGGCACCTGGGGCAGCTCCTGCACAAGACCTGTGGGAGGTAAATGCTCGAATAGTGTCCAAAGTGAGCAATGATTTTGGAATTATTACGAATGTTTTTGGAGGTACAGGACAAGCGAATGGTGATGATGAAAGGACCATAAAACGATATGGTGGTGACGTTCGAGTAATCTATAAAAAAGTGAAAATACAAACTCAGGCCAGTGTAAATAATTGGGGACCATTTGATTACCACAGAGATTTCAACTTGACATTCCCACTACAATTGATGACAGATATCTCAACCTCTATTTCAAAGCCTGATTGGTTCCTCCTTCCAAGTACACAACTTGGTATAAGAGCTACTTGGAGATCTCTAGATCAATATTCACCTAGATATGCTCCAGATTACACAACTGATCTCCAAGGTAATAGAGTCGCTAATCCTGAAGCTCCTGGCTTTGGACTTGGCAATGAGTGGGAATTCAGAACCTATCTACACATAAACCTTGGTCAATAATAAAATAACATTGAAAGACATGAAAAATTTGACATATAAAACCAGTTTCTTATGCATCGCACTGCTGACTCTCAGTTGCTCACGTGACGATGGGGATTTGCAACCGGCCACTTTTCCAAATACCGCAGAAATCTTTACAGATGTACCTGTAAATCTTACCGACCAGTTTTTTGTTTCATTTGATCCTGCAGCTGGTGCAAATACAGGTGGATTTGGAACAGACGACAATGTAGCCTACGAGGGAACAACTTCCATCAGAATAGACGTCCCCTCTGCAAACGATCCTGATGGAACATTCATTGGGGGTATTTTCGAAGATCGAGGAGCGGGTAGAAACTTGACAGAGTATAATGCATTGACATTTTGGGCAAAAAGCTCTATTACAGCCACAATTGGTACCGTAGGATTTGGTGATGATTTTCAATCAAGTACATATATCGCGTCTCTCAATGAGGTGCCCGTATCTACAGGTTGGAAAAAAGTGATCATTCCCATTCCAGATCCATCCAAACTATTGAATGAACGAGGAATGTTCTTGTTTGCTGCTGGATCTCAAAATACCAATGGTGCTGGATTTACGATCTGGCTAGATGAAATTAAATTCGAAAACCTAGGTATAGTAGCTCAGCCATTGAAAAAGGGACTAGACCTTCAAGTTGTGTTCAATGTTGATGGAGCTGAAGTCGCAGTAAATGCTGGAGCAGCCTATTTTGAAACATCAGACTTTAATTTCGCTCCGACACCACCAGAGAGAAACGCCGCTGATGTTGTTTCTATTTTCAGTGACGCATATACCAATGTGCAAGTGGATAACTATAATGGATTTTTCCAATTTGCAACCACACAAGGTGGTGCTTCCTCTATTGCTGGCGAAAATTTCATTAGCTACACACAATTAAATTTTGTGAGTATCAATATGTTTAATTCTCCAGATGTAGATGCCTCAGCAATGACTCATATTCATGTGGATGTTAATGTGAGAGAGCCGATCAATGCTGGCGACTTCATCAACTTCCAAATCATAAACAATGATGGAGGTGCATCACCCTCCAATGGAACTGTTTCACTAGGAAGTTATAAGTCATTAAGAGAAGGACAGTGGGTAAGCTATGATATTCCATTATCAGACTTTACAAATCTTACAGGAACTAATGATATAGACCTCATATTCTTTATTTCTGATGCCACTATATCGAACGTACTTGTAGACAATGTATATTTCTACAAACAATAATGATCAGCTACATTTCTTAACAAAGTAGATATGAAAATGAAAAAAAATATAATAATTATAAGCTTCACAACCTTACTATTTCTCACTATTATAATAAGCTGTGGGGAAACCGTTGAGCTACCAAACAGACAATATGATCTAGTGTGGGAAGACAACTTTAATGGTACCACAGGAGACTTACCAAACGCTAATAATTGGGTTTTTGAAACAGGAAGAGGTCCAAATAACGACGGATGGGGCAATCAAGAACTTCAAAACTACACCAACAGACCTAAGAATGTTTCGCTGGATGGCCAAGGAAACCTTATTATCACAGCGGTGCAAGAATCTTTTCAAGGTAGTAACTATACTTCTGGACGAATCACAACAAAAGATAAGCAAGAATTCCAATATGGAAGAATAGAAGCTAGACTCAAAACTCCTTTTAGTCAGGGCTTGTGGCCTGCATTCTGGATGCTGGGAGCAGATATAGATGAAACTCCTTGGCCAACTGCAGGAGAAATAGATGTGATGGAACTAAGAGGTCAGGAACCGTCTACGATAGCTGGCTCTATTCACGGGCCAGGTTATTCAGCAGGAAACGCCGTAGGATCAGACTTTAGTTTAGAGGATGCCCGATTTGATACGGAATTCCATGTGTTTGCAGTAGAATGGGGTCCTGATTTTATTGACTATTTTGTCGATGATCAATTATATCAACAACTGACGCCTGCCAGTCTTCCAGAAGGGACCGAGTGGGTTTTTAACAAAGAATTTTATTTACTCCTCAATGTAGCTGTAGGAGGAAATTATGTGGGTAATCCTAACGATAACTCCAGATTCCCTCAAACCATGATTGTGGATTATGTACGTGTATATCAATAATTTTTAAAACTAATAAACAATGAATATGATGAAACGAATGTTTAAAAATGCATTACTGATGACCTTAATCGGGTCAGTAGTGTTTCTATTTAGCTGCAACGAGGACAAAGATCCTGTTGTAGAAGCACCAGTAGCCAGCTTCACGGTATCTGTAGAAGGAGCTATTGCAACCTTTTCTAACACTTCCACTGGAGAAGACAATACGTATGAATGGGATTTTGCTGATGGCACAAGCTCCAACTCTAGTGATGCAACTGTTACAAAGACGTATACAGAAGCAGGTACGTTTGCTGTAGTTTTAACTGCAACAAATGAAGGCGGTGAAGATACTGCAACTGAAAACGTAGTAATCTCTGCTGGAGCAGTAGATACAGATGGACCTGTTATTACTTTGGTTGGTGAGTCTGAAATTTCTATCGAAATAGGTACTGAATATACAGACGCTGGAGCAACTGCAGAAGATAATGTAGATGGTACAGTTACTGATCAGATAGAAGTAACTGGAGAGGTTAATCCTTTAAGCCCAGGAGTATATACCATAGCATACAATGTAAGTGATGCGGCTGGTAATGAAGCAACTGAGGTAATAAGAACCGTGACGGTAACGTATGATCAAGGTTTGCTAACGAACGGAGACTTTGAAACTGGTGATGGTACTGGATGGATTGGAAACGCATTAAATGTAAGAACTGAAGGTGGAAATAGCTTCAACTTCGCTGATGTAGCAACTGCAGGAACTCCATTTTCAGTTAACTTAAGTCAAGTAATTCCGATGGGATCTGGTAACGTGTACCGACTTTCATTCAATGCTTCTTCTGACGGAGAAAGAACAATGGATGTAGGAATAGGACTAAACCAAGAGCCTTTCACTAACGTTGTAGAGACTATTAATCTAACAGCAACTGAGCAACGATTTAGCTATGAAATGACTGCAACATTTGGTTCTGACAACAGTCGTATCATATTTGATATGGGTGCCGATGTAGGTATTGTTGTTATTGACAATGTAACTCTTGAACTAGTTTCAGAATATACTGTTGGACTACCTTTAGATTTTGAAGGTGGAGCTTTAATTGCATCAGCATTTAATGGTGCTGCATTTGAATTTGCTGCAGATCCTGATGACGCTACTAATCAAGTAGGTAAAATCACCAATGTAGGTGCTGGTTATGAAGGAGTTACTTTCTCTCTAGGTACTGATCTTGATTTGAGTACAGACAAACAAATTTCAATGAGATTCAACTCATCTGTTGCAGTTGTGCCGGTATTATTCAAATTGGAAGGAGCTGCACCTATTGAATTAGTTGCTGCGACTACAACTACAGGATGGCAAGAACTTAAATTTGATTTCAGTGCCTTTTCAGGAACATTTAATGGCATAACTGTTTTCGTAGATGGCCCAGGCGCAACAACAGGAGTCTTTTATGTAGACGATATTAAGCAAGAAGCAAGCTCCGGAGGCGGAGGCGGAGGCGGTGGAGGTTCCACTGGTGAGAATCTTTGTGTGAACGGAGATTTTGAGACAGGAGACACTACAGGATGGACTTCATT
>CAYGTD010000090.1:0-11982 GCA_964352725.1 uncultured Roseivirgaceae bacterium | reverse complement strand
GTACAGTTAGGAAAATCAGATTTATACATTTCACCTATTGTTTTCGGAGCTTGGGCCATAGGAGGCAAGGCTTGGGGTGGCAATGATGACCAAGATGCTTTTAAGGCGATCAAAGCCAGCTATGATTTAGGAATAACCTCTATTGATACAGCTCCGGTATATGGGTTTGGTCATAGTGAAGAGCTTGTAGGCAAAACCGTAAAAGAAATTGGTAGAGACAAGGTGGAAATTCTCACCAAGTTTGGTTTCAATTGGAAAACAGAAAAAGGAGAATATCAATTTCCGACTAGTGATGGTGGAAAAACATATGCTTACGCAGGTAGAGACGGCATCATTCAGGAAGTAGAAGATAGCCTGAAGCGATTAGATACAGATTACATTGATCTATATCAAATACATCGGCCAGATGCGACAACTCCTATAGAAGAAACCATGGAGGTTTTGAAAGAACTTCAACAGCAAGGAAAAATTAGAGCGATTGGTATGTCTAATCATACGGTGGAAATGATGAAAAAAGCAAGTGACGTCATTGATCTTGCATCTACTCAATCTCCATATAGTATGGTATATCGGAAAATTGAAAAGGACATAGTGCCTTACTGTCAAGAAGACAATGTCGGCATCTTGGCCTATAGTCCGCTTCAGAGGGGTTTACTTACAGGAAAAATCACCTCTGATTACGAATTCAAAGGGGATGATCATAGACCCGACACCAAATTTTTCAAGGAGCCTAACAGGTCTAGAACCAATGAATTTCTTCAAAAGATCAAGCCTATCGCGGATAAAAATGAAGTGACTTTAGCTCAACTTGTGGTTAACTGGACCATTCAGCGTCCGGGAATCACGGCGGCTCTTGTGGGAGCTAGAAATGAAGAGCAGGTACAAGAAAATGCAAAATCACTGAGCTTCACGATTTCAGATGATGATTTGAATTTCATCAATTCCGAATTGGAGAAGGTAGTGATTAACCATGAGGTCTAACAAAGCATCAAATACTTCTGTAGACCTTTCTCCATTCTCTATATCCGACAATTGACATAAAGAAATAGATAATCATCACAATGGCGTAGATATCTAAAGACTTAAAGAAATACATTCCCACTGTGATGAAGTTTATGGCAATCCAATAAATCCACGAAGAGAGTATTTTCTTGGCTTCTAAAATACTGGCGATAAAACTAAAAATAGTAGTGGTCGCATCCAGTAGAGGTTTATCGGCATCTGTAAAATGTTGAAAAGTATATCCAAGTCCCATTGATAATCCAGCTCCAATGAATAGGGCAATCAAATGGTATTGGATCTTCCAAGTCCTAATCTGAATTTTTTGATTTGGCCTAGACCAATTCCACCAACCGTAAATAGCCACGATAACGTAATAGCCATACAGAATGGCCTCAGAGTATAATTTGTATTCTACAAATAAGAAAATACTTAAAAATGCACTAATGATAGCAAAAGGCCAGCACCATGTATTTTGCTTAATGAGCAAAAAGAGGTATCCTAAACTAAAAACAGTGGCGAAGATTTCTACAGCTAGTAACAAAGTCATAGTTTCGTAAGCAATGATATCACAGTCACAGATAGATTATTTTAAAGAAGTTGGGATTTGGTACACTGGTGTTGAAGCAAAAGATCCTCAATTTCATATCTTGAGTTTAAGCAAGTTTTTGTCTCAAGACTTAGCATACAAAAATTCTTTTCTTCAAAAAAGATTCGATAAGCACTTTGAAGGATATTCCTTCTTAGGTCAAGAAGACAGTCTAAATCAAGGGCATGAAGATAAAGTATATACATATGTGTTATCTGATTTTATAAAACCTGAAAGACATCCAGTTGAATTTCAAGAACTCAACACACATCAAACTGAACTTATAAAACTCATCTCCAAACTTGAAAGAGAACTACTTTCCGCTATTGATCCATCATTAAAATCTTTTCTAAAAGAGTCAATGGGCCATATGCTTTCAGCCAATTACTATCCTCCATCTGATGATTCTAAACTCCGACTAACTGCCCACCCAGATGTTTCTCTTTTTACCGTTTTCCCATTTGGGTTAGACAAAGAATTCCAATTTGAGATGCCCGATGGTTCATGGCAAACACTAGAGAAGACTAATGAAATCATCTGCTTTTCTGGCTACTTATTACAGTGTCTTACTGGCATCAAAGCTTTAAATCATAAAGTAGAAAAGAATGGATCTCAGAAAAAACGATACTCCTTTGCATATTTTTCTATTCCCAAACCAAACACTCAATTCAAAATTGAAAATGAAGAGGTAACAAGTGAAAGTTACTTTCGACGTTACCTCTCCTTATTTGATTAAAATCTTACTTTCAAGCTTCCAAATAGATTTCTAGGTGGCTGAACTCGGTATCCAGGCTGCACATCTTCATTTACAAAATCACCATCAGTATCAATCCCTACTGGAGCACCATCAGTGAAATACAATTCATCAAATAAGTTATTTACCCAGAGTCCAAGCTCAATATTCTTTGTAGCATTCCACTTAACATGAGCATTAGCCACAAAATAAGAGGGCAATGTCAACGCAGGATTGTTGCTTAACTCCATAAAAGCTTCAGAAATATATCTACCATCCAAACCAATTGTAATAGGCTCTATTGGCGTCCAAAGTACATAGGGAGCAATTTGAATCTCTGGAGTAAATGCGTGTGCTACATCGGTAAAGGTCTCACCTCCATCATTGAATGACTCAATATTAGTTTTCATGTAAGTAGACATCAATCCAAAACTCACATTTTCAGCAAGTTTATAATTAAGATCAAGTTCAATACCTGACCGTATGCTTGACTCCACGTTCTTTCTGATTGGGAAATATGAGTTATCAGCCAAACCTCCAATTGCTGCGATTTCATTTTCAAAACTCATATAAAATCCATTCAAGTTAAACTGAAGAATGGTTGAACTGTATCTATATCCAATCTCTAGATCATTTACATATTCAGATTTAATTAGATCTTCATTTACAAATGATAGGTAGTTTCCGCTATAAATGAATGAAAAGTTATTCGGATCAACTAGCAAATCAGCTCTTGTTGGCTCCCTTCCCGTTCTGCCAAAAGAAGCATATACACTACTCGCTTTCGAAACCTGATAGTTAACACCCATTTTTGGATTGAAGAAAGTCTCTCCTCTCTCCGCTTCAGGATTACCCGCGTAAACAGCTAATGAATCAGAAGTGTATGTAGTGTTAAGGGTTCGAAGTTGAATGTCCAGAAATCCAGTCAACTTATCACTGAAACTATATTCCAATTTAGTAAAAAGACTTAGTTCCTTTTTATCTGTTGCATCTTCATAATAGGGTACAGATGTATTGGGTGCAATGGACTCCTCATTCTTTCTCTTGGAAATATAGGCATGGACACCTCCATCTATTGAGAGACGATCTTTCTTATAAGAGAGATTACTAAATGCTCCATAGTGATCTCCTATTACCGTGTAAATGAACTGATCACCAAAAGTGAATGGGAAGAAACCCCTGGATCCATTGTAATAAGTAGAGGTGTTGAGGCTTAAATTGTCACTCAAAAATGAGATGTACTGCACTTGAATAATTTCTTGTTCAAAATCATCGGTATCATCTCTATCAAAATAGTTTGTTTTTGGATTGGTCTGAATATCTGATAATAAGACAGGAAGATAAGATTGATCATTCTGTGTTTTGCCAGCGAGTGCTGTAAATTTCAAAATACTGTTTTCGAAAAACTTCCCTCCAGAGAAAAACATGGATTGTGAATTTGAACCTGAATGGTCTTTGTACCCATCAGAGACTGTTCGAGAAACTCTTGCATAGGCTGAGAAATCATTATCCATTTTTCCAGTAGCTCCCTCTCCGTTGATACGAAGAGTTCCGAAAGAACCTCCAGAGACACTTATGCCTCCGGAAGGATTTTCTTGTCCTAGATTCACGGATTCATAATTAATAGATCCAGCATAGGAAGCAGCTCCATTGGAGGTGATTCCTGCTCCTCTTTGTACTTGAACTGACTGCATAGAACTAGAAAAGTCAGTGAAATTGGAAAAATAAGTTCCTTGATCAATCATATCATTCAAGGGTACGCCATTCATGGTGATGTTGATTCTTGACTGATCCATTCCTCTTAGTCGTATTTGATTGTAGTTACCTAGACCAGATCCAGCATCTGAATAGCTGATTACAGAAGGAGTAAGCCGTTCCAATGCAATCATTGGGTTTTGCCCAATGTCTATTCTGTCAATCTCTTTTTTAGAGAGTGTAACAACTGGAATAGGTGTTTTTTCATTGGCTCTAGCTGCCGTAATAGCCACTTCTTCCAATTGCACAGTCTTTAGCGAATCTTGCCCTATGGCAAGATTGGCAAGCAGTAATCCTACTGCTAAGGATAAAAATTTCATTTTAAATAATTAAAAAAATTAAACATCGGAAAGAGGGGACTCTCCTTTATGTTTATCATACATTGGTCCAAGCACTGCTTGTTTTTTTGACCTCCCTACGCTGGCATTATCCAGATCAGGTTTTGGGTATGATCTCAGCCGCTTATCGGCACCCCGTAGCGCAAATGTAATCGGTTTATAAAAAATGATTGACCAAATGAATGGCTTACTTATTCTTAAATTTTTGAATGAAGTTTTTAGTAAAATCAGAAGTCACTAACGCTCCACTGATTTTAGCTCTTTCAGAAAGCATTTCGTCCCAGTTTTCTGTCCCTTTCCAGAATACCTTTTTCATTTCAGCCATGGCTTCAGGATTGTATGAGGCTAATTTTTTTGCCAATTCATTTACCGCTTTATCTAATGACTGAACATCTTCATATAGTTTTCCAAAAAGGCCTTTTTGATGTGCCCATTTTGGATCGTAAAATTCGTCAGGGTTGATTGCCATTTGTGACATGGCAGAAAGACCTACTTTTCTTTCGATAGCTGGCCCAACGATAAACGGTCCAATACCTAAAGCCAGCTCACTCAATTTGATGGCTGAATGCTTGGTAGCAAAGCAGTAATCCACAGCTGAAGCTAATCCAATTCCTCCTCCTACTGCCTTCCCCTGTAATCGGCCTATAACAAACTTGGGGGCCTTGCGCATTGCGTTGATTACATTGGCAAATCCCATGAAAAACGAATGACCCCCTTCAGCTGTTTCAATTGCAATTAATTCGTCAAAACTAGCCCCTGCGCAGAAAGTTCTGTTGCCACCACTTTTTAGAACGATCACCTTTATTTCCGGATTTTCTCCAGCTTCCGTTATCGTATCGGCAAGCTTTTTAAGAATATCCCCTGGCAGAGAATTGCTTTGCTCAGTAAAAAATTCAATGGTACCAATTCCTTCCGTGATGTCAAGTTTTACGTAATTCATGACGCGAATTTAATCATTGAAAAGGAGCTTTGATGCAACCCATGAAGTAGTTTTATGGAGTGGATTTCTTATTTGATGATTTAACTAGAAAAGTCTTTAGTAGGTACGGAAAACTAGATGAGGATGCAGCTGCATTTCTTTCTCAAAATTTCAAGGCCCAAGAGTTCAATACGAAGGACTACCTTGTAGAGGCAGGTAACGTATCGAAGTATTTTTATTTGGTAGTATCTGGTGTTCAGGTGATCTATTTAATAGACCAAAAAGGCGAGAAGGTAGTACTTGGATTTTCTTTTGACGGTTCGGTATCGGGGGTGTATGATTCGTTTCTGACTCAGTCACCTTCCAAATATTTTATTGAAGCATTGACGCCTTCAAAACTCATTGGCCTTAGTCATGATAAGTATTGCGAACTTTTTGACAAGTTCCCCAATTTGTATCAGTGGAGGGCTCGTTTTATGGAGGAGTTTTCAATTGGTAGGAGCTCTAGAGAATTGGAAATTCTGACACTTTCAGCTAAAGAACGTTTTGATGCCTTTGTGAAAAGATGTCCTCCTCAGTTATTACAAATTCCTCAGAAATATTTGGCTAGTTATCTAAATATGTCGCCAGAGACATTTAGCCGTCTCCGAGCTCAAAGAGATTAATTGATCTAGATCAATTTTTTAATCCCGATGATGACCCAGCTTTGACCCATCAATTAAAACTCATAGAAAATGGAAGTCAATTTCGAACAACTACTACAGCATTCTAATCAGATGAAAAATTACATCAGAACAGATGTTAGCTCTCTATCAAATGAACGATTGAATTGGAAGGAGAACCCAAAAAAGTGGTCAATTATAGAAGTAGTAGATCATCTGAACAAGGTGTATGAAAAATATCATAACAACTTTGAAAAAGCGATTCGAAACGCTCCCGAACTGAAGGATGAAACTCAAATAAAGCAGCAAACCATTCTTGGCAGACTTTCCATTTATTCAATGAAACCAAAGGGTAAAAAGAGAAGATTTAAAATGAAAACTTTTGACTTTTTTCAACCACAGATTAATATGAATGATACAGATGCTACTATTGAATTATTTCTACAAAACAAAGATCGTTTTAACGGATATCTAAAAGAAAGCCGATCAAAAAATCTAAATGGTTTAAAAATGCCAACTGCGTTAGGTGAAAAAATGGAATTCTATATTCCAGAATGTTTTGAGTTTATTCTTGGCCATGAAGAAAGACATTTAGTGCAGATCGAGGGAATAAAAGATCAATTCACTTAAATGGCAATTTCCTAAATCAAAAAAACCTGTGAAGTTTAACTTCACAGGTTCTAATTTAATCTATTGATGAGGAGTCTTAATCTTCTCCTTCAAAATCCTCTAAAGCTTCTTCTATATCTTCAAGAATTGGCTCTAGCAAATCTTCTAAATTCTCTTTTGTTCCATCGGAATATTCAACATATGGAATATATTCTTCATAGGTTTCTCCATCCTCTATCACTTCTTCAAGTACAAAGACTACATCACCTAGTTTTTGAGTTCCTGAGAAAATTTCAAGATCGATATAATCATTAGGATCAGCATCATCTTCTAAATTACGAGCATCAATATCTCCAGATACTTTCAAATCACTATACTGGACAAATCCACCTAAAACTACTGGTTCTTCCTTATCCGTAGTTTCAAACTCTATATCTACGTCAATAGCTATTAAAGTCTCACCGTTCTTCAGTATTGAAGATGCAACAGATGTTTTAAGTGCTTCAAGATCGTTCAGAGTTACATTGAATTCAAATTCAGAAAGAATCAATGTCAAATCAACCTCATCAGGAAATCCATCAGAAGACCATGTCGCTGTAGCGTCAACAGAAATAAAAACTTCGCTATCTACGGATAAGCTAGCATCAATAACAGTTGGTAATTCAGTTGTATACTCTCCAAACTCATCTGACTCTGTGAATGTAATAAACTGAAGATCATTGATTTTCAATTGTGCATTGTTAGAAGTAGAACCTTCTGTAGGGAAATTAACAATGAACATTTCAGATGCAGCCGATTTTTCAAAATCCCCCAATTCCGGATTCCAATCATAAACTCCTTTAATGTCGTCGAATAAAAACTCATCCTCATTCACTCTACCAGCTGGCCCGCTAACAAAACGATGTGTAATTATATCTAGCTTTGTTTTCACCCAGCTTTTTTGCTCAGTTCTTCCTGAAAATTGATCAAAATCTTGAAATAATTCTGCAAATGCAGCAAGAGCATCAACTCCTTCAGACTGTACCATAGCAACGACATCATCGCCAGCTTGGCTAGTTATGTTGTCCATTTTAGCCTTAGCTTGCTCGGCAGTAAAATCTTCGGAAGTTCCATTAGTACCATCATCTTCTCCACAGCTTGTGATTAAAATGGTGGTAAGAAGTAATAGTGATAATAAATTTTTCATTGTGGATAATAATGTTTTTTGAAGAATTAGTATAATTATCAAGGAGTCACATAAAAAAAGCCAGACCCCTAAGGGACTGGCTTAAATTTCAAATATTTTATGAATTATCCGTTCATGCTCACAAGGAATTCGTCATTACTAACAGTTCCTTTCATTTTGCTTAATAAAAATTCCATCGCTTCATTGCTATTCATGTCAGACATGAACTTACGAAGTATCCAAACTCTTTTCAGTTCCTCAGCATCCATCAATAGATCCTCTCTTCTTGTTCCAGAAGCAGGCACATCAATCGCAGGATAAACTCGCTTATTAGAAAGTTTTCTATCCAACTGCAGCTCCATATTACCCGTTCCTTTGAATTCTTCAAAGATTACTTCATCCATTTTAGAGCCCGTTTCGATCAAGGCTGTAGCTATGATAGTCAATGATCCTCCATTCTCCACATTTCTTGCGGCTCCAAAAAATCTCTTAGGCTTGTGTAGTGCATTTGCATCCACACCTCCAGAAAGTATCTTGCCTGAAGAAGGAACAACAGTATTGTGAGCTCTTGCCAATCGCGTGATTGAATCCAATAGGATAACCACATCATGACCACACTCTACCATCCTCTTTGCTTTCTCTAGTACCATATTCGATACTTTTACATGTTTATCTGCCTGCTCATCAAAAGTAGATGCTACCACTTCTCCCTTTACAGATCTTGCCATATCTGTTACTTCCTCTGGGCGCTCATCAATAAGCAATACGATCAAATAACATTCTGGATGATTTTCAGCAATTGCATTTGCTACATTCTTCAAAAGGACAGTTTTACCAGTCTTTGGCTGAGCCACAATCATTCCTCTTTGGCCTTTTCCTATAGGAGCGAAAAGATCAAGAATACGCGTGGAATAGTTATCTGCCTTCGTGCTCAACTTCAATTTCTCATCCGGAAACAATGGAGTCAAGTATTCAAACGCAATACGATCTCTAACTTCTTCTGTTGTTTTACCATTAACAAAGTCAACTTTCAATAAAGCAAAGTACTTTTCACCCTCTTTTGGTGGTCTTATTTGCCCCTTTACAGTATCTCCTGTTTTCAATCCAAATAATTTGATCTGAGATGGAGAAACATAAATATCATCTGGACTAGCTAGGTAGTGGTAATCACTTGATCTCAAGAATCCGTACCCATCCTGCATGATCTCTAAAACTCCTTCGTTCTCTATAAGACCATCAAACTCCTTAACTTCCTCGTTGTACTGCTCTTTTCTTCTTTTCTTTTCCTGACGCTCTGCCTCACGCTCTTTTCTCTGAGCTTCTCTTTCAGCCCTTTCTTTGTTTTCCTCGTCGGTGCGTTCAGGTTTATTAGTTTCCTTCTTATCACCTTCGGGCTTTTTATCCTCCTTGTTTTTGTCAGATTCTTCTTTCTTTACGGGAGCATCTTTTTTGTCAGCATGAGCCTTCTTCTCTGGTCGCTCATTTCTCTCAGGCTTATCTTTCTTTTCAGACTTAGGTTGAGGTTTACGTTCTGGTTTAGGTGATTTTTTTTCTGAAGGAGTATCTTCTCCTTTAATTTTTTTGATTTCGACTTCTGGCATAGTCGCCTGAAAGTCAAGGATAGCATAGATCAAATCTTGCTTAGCTAGTTTTTTAGAATTCTTCAATCCTAATTTTTCTGCTATCTCCTTTAGTTCGGACAATAGCATAACACTTAGATTATCTAATGTGTGCATAATTGATTATAAAAGTGGGTTTCAAAATTTTCTGTAAAATGATTCAGAAGTAATCTGGTAATCGCTATTTGCTTTTCAAAAGCTGAATAATCCGGGTGGACTCTTCGTGAATTGCTTGGCAATATTAGACTATCAATGTTTATTAAGCAAACACATGGAAATAATTTACATATTGATCCTTTAACATCATTTTGATCATAAAATGATTTTTCTTTGTCTATATAATAAAAGGTGCTCAGAAAATGCTACTAGTTTCTAATATAGAAAAGGATATTAATAAGTGTGTAATAGGTCTTGAAAAGAGAGGAATTGCGGACGCAAAGGATCAACTGAATGAAGTTTTATCACTCGATGCAAAAAGGAAAAGTATTCAGCAAGAACTAGATGGCATTCTCCATGAATCAAATAAGCTGGCCAAAGAAATAGGTCAATTATTTAAAGAGGGAAAAACAGAAAAGGCGGATGCCGCAAAAGCAGCAACTGCTGACTTAAAGACTAAAAGCAAAGAATTGAATGAATCCTTAGGTCAAGCTGAGAACGACCTAAAAGTATTACTTTACAATATTCCTAACATCCCTCATGAAAGTGTCCCAGCTGGAAAAACAGAGGAAGACAATGAGGTAGTAAAACTTTCTGATGGAAATATTCCTGATTTGGGTGAACACAAACATCCTCACTGGGATCTTATTGAGAAGTATGATATTGTCGATTTTGAACTAGGAAATAAAGTCACTGGTGCTGGATTCCCTTTTTACAAAGGACAAGGAGCCAGACTCGTTCGAGGAATGATCAATTACTTTTTAGACCAAGCATCTGAAGCAGGCTATCATGAAGTGCAGCCACCTATCATGATCAATGAAGCTTCTGGATATGGCACTGGGCAGCTTCCCGATAAAGAAGGTCAGATGTATCATGTAGAGGCAAATGATTTATATATGATCCCTACAGCAGAAGTACCCATTACTAACATGTATCGAGATACAATCATTGGGTATGACAAATTACCCATAAAAAATACAGGTCATACTCCATGTTTCAGAAGAGAGGCAGGATCATGGGGATCACATGTGAGAGGATTGAATCGTCTTCACCAATTTGATAAAGTGGAAGTAGTTCAGGTGGTAGAAGCCAAGGATTCCTATAAAGTACTAGATGATATGGTAGCTCATGTAGAATCACTAATCAAATCTCTTGGTCTTCCTTACAGGATATTACGCCTATGTGCTGGTGATTTAGGATTTACTGCTGCAATCACTTACGATTTTGAAGTATACTCTGCTGCTCAAGAAAAATGGTTGGAAGTAAGCTCAGTCTCTAACTTTGAAACATATCAAGCAAACAGATTGAAACTGAGAGTGAAAAATGAAGAAGGAAAAAAAGAACTAGCTCATACGCTCAACGGAAGTGCATTAGCATTACCTAGAATAATGGCTGCTTTACTAGAAAACAACCAAGCCGGAGATCACATAAAAATGCCAGAAGTTCTTCATCCTTATTTGGGATTTAAGGAAATCCGAAACTAAGCATTATTTAATTTCTTCCGTTCCATCCGCGTGCTTGGCAAATCTGCCTTTGTCCCTTGGATGGACAAATTCATTCTCTGGCCATGGCCATCCTCCAAATTGTGTTCGTTGGTATTCTCTGAAGGTTTCGTAGATCTCTTCTTGCGTATTCATCACGAAAGGTCCTTGCTGTACAACAGGCTCTCCAATAGGCTTGCCTTGAAGAAGTAAAATATGAGCCTCTTCACCACCACTCGCTAGCATTACTTTTTGATCCGCGTGAAGGTCAGCTCCTTGCTGAACATTCAAAGCTTGACCGTTGATTTTTAGCTCATCTCCTTGATAGAAATAAATGGATCGGTTGATCACAGATTTGGTAATAGGTAATTCTAATTCTCCACCTTCCTTTATTTTAATCAACCAAACAGCTACTCCATTTTCAGGATCTGCTGCCCATGAATCTGGTGTAGGATCGAGTGCTTTTGTTTCATTAAATGATCCTGCAATAATCGTTACCTCTGCATCATCTGTTTTGTGAATAGGCATTTCTTCTGCCCATAGCATTTTGTAATGCGGCTCCACAAACTTGCTTCGCTTAGGGAGATTGAGCCAAATCTGAAAAAGCAATAGTGGATTCTCCTCATCCTCATTCACCATCGGAAACATCTCAGAATGCAAGACACCTTTTCCTGCTGTCATCCATTGCACATCGCCATGTCCAAATCTTCCTGTTGCGCCCATGGAATCTGAATGATCTACTAATCCTTTCGGTACCACTGTAATGGTTTCAAATCCTCTATGAGGATGCTGGGGAAATCCTGGCACTTTGCTTCCATGATACATTCGCCAGCCATCTTTAATCGTAAAATCCTGTCCAATCATTCTGCCATCCAATGAAGCATCCGGACCCATATGTTCATTTCCTTTAGGGAAGTCATCTTTGTGATAGACACAAAAAAGAAAGGGATCGCTAGT
>CAYGTD010000089.1:0-11995 GCA_964352725.1 uncultured Roseivirgaceae bacterium | reverse complement strand
ATTATCCTTATTTACAATTCTTTGGGTGCCTATTAGATTGTCTACTTTTCCTTCTTTTACTTTTTTCTTTATTTCGGTGATTTCCTTTGTCGTTTTGAAACGATTGATGTACTCGATATCGACAGGAAATTCTTCAAGTCGAGAAGAAAACGTTCTATGATGTTGCATTGCCAAAATGGTCGTCGGAACAAGAACGGCAACTTGCTTTCCAGAATTGACTGCTTTGAAAGCGGCACGAATTGCAATTTCTGTTTTACCAAACCCTACATCTCCACAGACTAGCCTATCCATTGGATGCTTTAGCTCCATGTCCGCCTTTACATCATTTACCGCCATAGATTGATCTGGTGTATCCTGATACATAAATGAGGATTCCAGTTCGGCCTGCAGATAATCATCTGGAGGAAAAGCATAACCATTCGCTGATTTTCTTTTCGCATAAAGAGCGATTAAGTCCTTTGCAATATCCTTTACCTTTTTCTTTACTCGTTTCTTTTTATTTTCCCACTCTGGTGAGCCAAGTTTATTTATAACAGGAGGTTCCCCTTCTTTGCCAGAGTATTTGGAAATTTTATGAAGAGAGTGTAAACCCAAATAGACAAGATCATCATCTTTATAGACAATTCTAAGCGCTTCTTGCTTGTTATTTCCTACATCTACTGTGTCTAGACCAGCGAATCGACCTACTCCATAGTCCACATGAACAATAAAATCACCAGGCTCCAAAGCCTTGAGTTCCTTTAGTGTAATTGCCTTAGATTTCGTGAACTTATCTTTTCCCTTATATCGATGGAATCGATCAAAAATCTGATGATCTGTATAGCAACAGATTTCCTCACGATCATCTATAAACCCCTCTCTCAGGGAAGCATTAATTCCTTCAAAATGAATTTCATGATCTATCTCTTCAAAAATGGTTTGCAAACGCTCAATTTGCTTGAAAGATTCTGAAGCTATTATTTTGGTATATGATCTTTCCTGCAGCACTCGAAAATCATCCGCTAAAAGTTTGAAGTTTTTATGAAATGAAGGTTGCGGTCTAATAGATAGATTAAGTTCTTCTTCTGGCTTTAAGTAAAACCTTTTGCCAAATTCAATTTTTGTGAATTGATCTAGTGTTTCTGTAAAACTTTTTTGAGTTTCAAAAAGCTGATCTGGAGAAGTGATTATACCTGCATTACCGCTCATTTCTTTGATGGATAGAAACTGCTCTTCAACTTTGTGAAATGATTTATCAATGATATCCAACGATTGTTGATAATCCTTTAACCAGACGAATGTTTCTTTTGGTATATATTCCAAAAATGACTGCCGTTCCTCTGAGATCAGTTTTGTTTGGACATTTGGAATAAGAGAAATGTGATTAAGCTCTTTTGTCGATAATTGAGTTTCTGGATCAAACTCACGTATAGTTTCAATCTCGTCTCCAAAAAGTTCTAAGCGATATGGTTTTTCATTAGAATAAGAAAAGACATCAATAATGCCACCTCTCACAGAAAACTGACCTGGTTCGTAAGCAAAATCACTTATTTCAAAATCGTATGTTAATAGTAAATCAGATAAGAACTCAACATCCAACTGCTCACCTACCTTTGCTAGGAAGGTATTAGATATCAGAGATCGCTTATTAATCACTTTCTCTGATAGAGCTTCCGGGTAGGTAATAATGGCAAGAGTGTCTTTCTCATTTATGCTGTTTAGCACTTCTGCTCGTTGTAAAATGTTAGCATTTTCAATTTCCTCAAAATGATATGGCTTCTTATATGAAGATGGAAAGGAAACAAACTGATCATCTAAAAAATTTGAAAGGTCATTTCTAAAATATGCTGCTTCTTCCTTATCATGGAGAACAATCAAATGTATACCACCAATTTTCAGAAGTGTAGACGCAACAAGTAAGGCATCATAACTTCCTGCAATTCCCTTCAATCTTAGCTGCTGCTTCTTTTGTAAGGCTTCTGCTACTGCTTGAATGTTGCTGCTGTTTCTATATTTTCCTAAAAGCTCTCCTGTATTCACCCTACTATCAATTTTTTATGGGATTGCAAAACTAATCCTTAAACCCACATGAGGAGTGGGAATGCAATATCCTATTGTCTGGTCGTTTCGTAGACTTTAGATATACTTTCATCTAATTAATAGATTATTTCAAGAATCAATTGTAACATATGCAGAGCATAACTAGTTATAAGGTCAAAGGTTTTTATAATATTAATGAACGTCAACGTTTATTAAATGCTTTCTTTTAGGTTAGGTTGGTGATTAGGCGTGTTCCGATTGTGGGCACGCCTTCTCTTTTTTATGACCAACAGGACTTATTGAATTAACTAATAATTCTTTTCATCCTTCTATCTTTGAACTATGAGAAAGATTATACCCTTCATTTTTGCTTTATTCCTAACTTTTCAATCTTTTGGATGGGGACCAACAGGACATAGGGTTATAGGCTTAATTGCAGAAAAGCATTTATCTAAAAAGGCCCGAAAAAACTTAGAAGGCATTTTAAATAAGGAAACGCTTGCTGAGGTGAGTACATACATGGATTTTATTAGATCTGATAATACGTACAAGCATATGTCTCCATGGCATTACTGCACAATTCCAGATGGAAAAACTTACGAAGAAGCAGGTACCCCTGACGAGGGAGATGCGATCGTGACAATTCAGCGACTCCTAAAAGAACTTAAGAGTAAAAAATTTACTGATGAAGATGAAGCGTTTGCGCTAAAATGCCTTGTTCATTTGATAGGGGACATTCATCAGCCTTTGCACGTAGGTAACGGCGAAGATAAAGGAGGAAATGATGTTGATCTTGAATTTTTTTGGAGTAGATCAAACTTACATAGAGTATGGGATTCAGGAATAATTGATGAGCAGAAATATAGCTATACAGAGTATGTAGAGTGGATTAACCATCCATCTAATGATCAACTTTCTGAATGGAAGTCAATAAATGTAATGGACTGGGTAGAAGAGTCTAAGAAAGTTAGGGATCAGTGTTATGATACCATGCCCGATAATAAAAAATTGAATTATCGATACAACTTTGACAACATTGAACTCGTGAACCAAAGATTGCTTCAAGCAGGAATACGCCTTGCTAACGTCTTAAATGAAATTTACGGATAATTAGATTTCTTAAAGTTCAAACTTTAACTTTCGATCTAGAAGAAAATGATGGCTATGGGATCAAACTTAAATGACAATGACTTTTCCGAAATTTCTAAAAAGGGGATTAACAAGGAGAAAGTATTAAATCAAATTGCACAATTTGCACGAGGCTTCCCATTTGCAAGACTATCTGCAGCTGCAGCCTTGAGTAATGGAATAGTTGATATTGCATCTCAAAAAGAGGAGTTGATCAGAGCGTATGATCAATCAGAATTGTCTACCATGAAGTTTGTCCCTGCATCAGGAGCGGCAACAAGAATGTTCAAAAAGCTTTTTGAGTTTAGGTCAGAGTCTAAAAAGAAGGATGAAGCCTATAGCAAAATGGTAAAAGAGAAGGGAGCGATTTATAATTTCTTCAATGAGTTGGAATCGTTCGCCTTTTATCAAGACCTGAAGAAGACGTTTAAAGAATCCAAAGGGTATACTCTAGAGGAAGCTCGAAAAAAGCAAGACTTTAATGATATTCTAGATATGTTGCTTAATAAAGAAGGCCTCAATTATGGTGAACTTCCTAAGGGCTTGCTTAAGTTTCATAGGTATAAGGGATTCGCAAAAACACCGACAGAAGAACATTTGACTGAGGGAGAGCAATATGCCAACAAGAAGAATAAAGTGAACATTCACTTTACTGTTTCACCAGAGCATCAGCATGCTTTCGAGTTTCATGTAAAAGATGCTGTAAATAAAAGATCAGTACAGTTCGATATTAATTTCAGCACTCAAAAACCAAGCACTGATACCATAGCAGTAAATATGGATAACACTCCATTCAGAACAGATAATGGAGATTTATTATTTCGCCCGGCGGGACATGGAGCGCTCTTGGAAAACTTAAACGAACTTGATACAGACATTGTCTTCATTAAGAATATTGATAATGTAGTGCCTGATAGAATCAAAGCAGAGACTGTTGAATATAAAAAAGCACTAGCTGGTTTACTTATCAATTACCAGAGTAAATCGTTTAGTCTCTTAAGAAAGCACGATGGCGGTGTTAATATTGAATCAGAAGGCAAAAGTCTTTTGGAAGAGATGGGAATTAAAGGAGACTTAACTCCTCAACACGTAGTTGAAAAGCTGAACAGACCTATTCGTGTATGTGGGATGGTACAAAATGAGGGCGAACCTGGAGGAGGACCTTTTTGGATAAACAATAACGATGGAACCACATCACTTCAAATAGTGGAATCTGCACAAGTGGATATGAGTGATAAAAGTCAAGTAACTATTTTTAAGGACTCGACTCATTTCAATCCTGTTGATTTAGTGTGTGGAATTAAGAATTATAGAGGAGAAAAATTTGATCTGCTAAAGTATAGAGACCCCAATGCAGGTTTTATATCAGAAAAATCAAATAGTGGAAGGAAATTAAAGGCAATGGAGCTTCCTGGACTATGGAATGGTGCTATGGCTGATTGGAATACTATTTTTGTAGAAGTACCGCTTATTACATTCAATCCAGTAAAAACAGTAAATGATCTCTTAAAAGAAAATCATCGTTAAGAAAAGTAGGAAGCTATCACCTCATTCATTTCATCAAAATCAAAAGGCTTTCCAAAAACCTTGGAGACCCTACCGCTTTTTACTGAATTGTCAATTTCTTCATTGTACTCATAACCTGTGAGCAAAAAGAACGATGTTGAGGGATATAGCGCTTTTGCTTTTTCTACAAACTCAAGTCCGTCCATTTCTGGCATTCTTAAATCAGTGACTACTATTCTTATATCAGATTCGTTTTCTAGAATGTCCAAACCCTTCATTGGAGAATTGGCCGTGATGACATCATAGTTATTTTCGAACCTTTTTTGCATAATAAAAAGGTTGATATCTTCATCGTCGACAAATAGTACTCTATTCTTCATAATCGAAATTCTATTGCAAATTTAGTCCCTTTTCCTTCTTCGGAAGACACTGAAATGGAGCCATTATGCTCTTCAATAATTTTATAAGTGATAGCAAGTCCCAGACCAGTTCCTTTTCCAATAGGTTTTGTAGTAAAAAAGGGATCGCTTATTCTTTGTAAATCAGCATTACTGATTCCTGAACCTGTATCTCTTATTTCAACTAAAATACCATTGTTAAGAGGGCGAGTAAAAAGGGTTATTGAGCCCTTAGATTCAATTGCATGTTCTGCATTTGAAATTATATTTAAAAACGCTTGATGAAGTTTACCTTGATTTCCTTTTATACAAATGGAATCTTTTGAGTACCTCTTGTCTATCTCTACTTTATATTTTAATTTCTGCATGAGCATAACTAGGCAATTGTCCATAATCTCATGAAGATTGCAATCTTCGTCTATAGAATCTGTTTGACGACTGAATTGACTTAAACTACTCACAATGGCAGCAGCTCTACTTACGCCTTCTTTGACAATATGGATGCAAGGCTCATGATCCATTTCTAAGTTTTTCTCTTTCTTCAGTTCTTCATCCAGCACTTCAATACCTCCTTTAATAAAATTCAATGGGTTATTGATTTCATGAGCAACGCCTGCCGACATTATGCCTAAAGAGGCCATTTTTTCAGATTGAATCAGTTTCTGAGTGGTTTCTTTCAACTCTTGCATGGACGCTCCAAGCTTTTTGTTTTTCACGATTGACGCATATCTAAACAAGAAAGTAAAAATGGCCACAATCGCGTAAGTAAAAACATTGGCCAATAAACTATTAGTGGCCATATCTTCTGGTTTCAGTAGGTTTTGAGTCAACCCTAAATTGGTCATGACCCACATTGTCAAGAGACAACATATGGAAATTGCTAAAAAGAAATATCGATCCTTCTTAGGACGGTAAAAGAAGGCAAGAAGAGGAATGATAATAAACTCCCCCATGGATGGTGAGTGTACTCCTCCAGTATAAAAAACTTGCAGGAAAAAAGCGGCTAGAGCTGTGACAATAGACAGTCTAAAAAGCAATATTAAGTTTGGGTATACGAAGGAAATAATCCCATATAAACTAAAAAGAGCGAAAGCGACTCCTGCGGTATAGGCAATAACATAAACCTCTATGAAATAATAGTATAATCCAAACGCAAGCGTGGATGCATACGCAGAAATCATAAGGAAAAGATAGAACCCTTGTTCTCGTTGGTCGGTAGCCTTTATTTTCACAAGTGTGATGATGAGAGCGGCAAATTTAATTAAATGTAATTCACAACCTTGAGCATTTCGATGACATGAGCTCTATCATCTTTTAAATAGGTCTAATACTCTTTAGTATATTTTCTATAAAGAAATAAACCTCTAAAATCTCGGAAGTTGGTTCTGAATAATCACATTGCAACTGGAAAATGGTGAATAGGCGATTGTCATTCATTTTTAGTTGAATTGAAATCTCATGTTCTTCACTTGTACTATTGAAAGAATGGGAATATTCACTGACAAATCGGGATTTCCATGAAAGCTCATCCACATCGTTTAGAAAAGACCAATGTAGGTTTTTCTTCTTATCGCAGAACTTAAAGGTGTTGTCAGAAAAATCAATTTGAAAATGCACTTTTTTTGTCAAACCTGTCCAAATCATTTTTGTGATCAAAGCAATAATAAGAATTGCAGCAAGTGTTTTTAATGGGTGTTGCTGAATGTGTACTACCGCAATTAGCGTGAGAAAAAACGCAGGAATTAGTAACATCGCTTTTGCCAAATAGATTTTTTTGAAGGTAATGAAGCGTTTATCTACATTGACAGAAAAGTCATTGTACTCTAGCATTTGAATTGTTTTCTTTGAAAACAACATTTTATTATTGGCTGTACTAAACTGCTAACTTCCGCTGATCAGTCTTAAACGCATTTTCAAAAAAAGCGTAAACCTCATTTACCTCATCACTAGGTTCTGCATAGTCAGCGGAGAATTTGAAAAGTTGAATCGCTCCATGTGCATTTAGATTTAAGCTTATCGTAACCATATGCTCTTCGCTCGTATTCTTAAATGCACTTGTATATTCATCTACATACTTTGATTTCAATATTATCTCATTTACTGTGTTAACTGACGACCAATTGCACGTATAAGCTCGGGTGCTAATCGCTAATAATTTCCTTTTTATATCGATCTCAATTAATGTTTTTCCTACTAATTTTTTTACAACGGTAATTGTAGCTGCAATAAGTAATATAAATGCAATGGTACCAGGGATTGGATTGATAATGATAAATAGAACATTAAATAAAGCAACAAAAGCAGCCATCACAATAACTCCAATTGCAGCATTGGAAGAGTGTGTAAATGTGTAAATGTCTCCCTCTTGCTTGAATGAATATCCATTGTCTCCAAGCATTCGGACAGCTTTTTTAGATAAAGAGGTGTCTTGCATGTAAGTAATATAACTCTCCATAAACAAACATGGATATTGTTTCGACGAAGCTACTCAGTAACCAAATCCAGATCAATTGTTCTTCGATCGATATCCGTTTTAGCAACAAGCACTTTTAGTTTGTCACCCAATGAAATGATTTTTTTGTTTCGTTTACCAATGACTCGATAATTTTTTTCATCAAACTCATAGAAGTCGTCATCCAAATCAGCCATTCTGATCATTCCTTCACATTTAGTTTCTATGATTTCCACAAAAATCCCCCAATCGGTTACTCCCGAAACGATTCCTTCAAATTCTTGACCAAGCATGGATTGCATGAATTCTACTTGCTTGAATTTAATAGATGCTCTTTCTGCATCCGCAGCTCGTTTCTCTCTTTCAGAAGAATGCATACACAATGCTTCGTAATCTTCTTTATCTGCTGCTTTTCCATTATCAAGATAATGCTGTAATAATCTGTGCACCATGACATCTGGATATCGCCTAATAGGAGAAGTGAAGTGCGAATAATGATCAAAAGCTAATCCAAAATGACCTCTAGGGTCAGTAGTGTACTTGGCCTTTGCCATAGACCGGATAGCTAGCGACTCCAATACGTTTTGCTCAGGTTTCCCTTCTATTTCACCTAAAAGTTTATTTAGACCTGATGAAATGTTTTTGTCCATTTCTACTTTATGTCCAAAACGAGCAGCAAATGTGGCAAACGTGCTCAACTTTTCTGGATCTGGATCATCATGCACTCTATATACAAAGGTTTTGCTTCCTTCTTCTTTTCCCTTCTCTTTCCATTTGTAAATATGAGTAGCTACCTCTCTGTTGGCCATCAACATGAACTCCTCTATCAGCTTGTGGGCATCTTTTCTAACTTTCGGAATCACTTCCAATGGCTTGCCATTTTCATCCAATCGGAATTTGACTTCTACTGACTCAAAATTTACTGCCCCAGCGGCAAATCGTTTCTTCTTTATTTTTTTAGCAATGCTGTTTAAAAGGAGAATTTCTTTTGTGAAATCACTATCTAATCCTTCAATTCGTTCTTGCGCCTCTTCATAGGTGAATCGACGATTGGACTTAATAATCGTTCGCCCAAACCACTTATTGGATACTATCCCTTCACTGTCCATTTCAAAAACCGCAGAGAATGTCAATTTCTCTTCATTGGGTCTTAATGAACATAATCCATTGGAGAGCCTTTCTGGCAACATTGGAATGGTACGATCCACTAAGTATACTGAAGTAGCTCGTTCTACGGCTTCCTTATCCAATTCACTGTTTTGCTCTACATAATGTGAGACGTCCGCAATGTGAATACCTATTTCGTATTTATCGTTTTCTATTTCTTTTATAGAAAGGGCGTCATCAAAATCTTTGGCATCAAAAGGGTCAATAGTGAAAGTGGTGATATCTCTGAAATCCCTTCTCTTTTTGATTTCTTCCTTCGTAATTAAATCAGAAATGACATCAGCTGCTTTTTCAACCTTTTCAGTAAATCGGAATGGTAAACCAAACTCTGCCATAATGGAGTGAATTTCGGTTTCATTTTCACCCGCCTGACCTAAGACTTCAGTGACTTCACCCATTGGGTTTTTATTCTTAGCGTCGTGCCATTTGGTGATTTTCACCATGACTTTATCGTTAGCTTTTGCTTTCCCAATTTTCTCAGGATATACAAACACATCAAAATGGATATTACGACTATCTGGGACGATGAAAGAGAACTTATCAGAGATTTCTATTTTACCCACAAACTCTTCTCGCTCTCTTTTCAGAATGTTAACCACCTTTCCTTCAGGACGAGATCCTTTTCTGGCTGGTTTGGTAACAACAACATTGACTAAGTCGCCATGCACGGCAAATTTTAGATCTTGTGTTTTCACCCAAATGTCATCGTCCTCTGGAGGTGTCACGACGTAGGCGAAATTGGTATTCACATGATCTACTTTTCCAGTGATGTAGTCAGATTCTGCGTTGCTGACATATCTCCCATCGCTTAAACGGCGAATCTGTTCTTTGCTTTCAAGACTAAAAAGTTGATTTTTAAGAAAATCTTTCGCTCGCTTTTCCTTGATGGCAAATTTTCTAATAAGATCTCTGTAACTATATGCTTTTCCATCATTGATGGAAAACAATTTATGCAGTCCAGTCTTCACTTGAACCACTTGATTAGGTTCTTTCTTCTTGTTTTTTGGAGCTCCTTTTAGGACTCTTTTATTTTTTTTATTCATTTAATTTCTTTCTGTGTCATGGTCTTATAGAATTTTCAGAGCGGTGTTTAATTAAGTTGCTCTGGCCATGCCAGTTATTTTATAATATTTATTTGATCTTGGGCGATCAAGGGCAGATTATTGAGCCGGAGGTACAGCTGAGCTGTGGCCACAACATCTCTTCTGCAATATTCTTCAATTTTCTTTAATCCAGCTTTTTCTTTATAATAAGTCTTTGTTACCATTGATCCATCCAACTCTTTTTTACTAGAAGGAATGTCAAAAATGGTGGTAAGCAAATCCAATGAAGTGAAACTTTTCCAATCCCCAAACTTCCACAGCTCCATTGTGTCGATGTGATTAATTTCCCAGGGTTTTTTCCCACTCATGTTTAACGACCATGGGATTTTGATGTCGTTGATCAGCATGCGGCGACATAAGTATGGAAAGTCAAATTCTTTACCGTTGTGCGCACACAGTCTTAAGTTGTCCTGATCAAATTTTGATTCTATAAATTTTTTAAATTCTGTTAATAATTCTTTTTCATTGTTTGAGGCGATGGATTTCACTCTTAACGAAGGCTTTCCTTTTTCTTCGTGGTAAATAGCCATACCAATTACGATGATTTTTCCAAACTCAGCATAAATCGCAGCGCGATCAGCATACAACTCATCTGCTGGTTTCTCTTCAGGGTTTCTAATGAAGGTGGATTTTCGCTCCCAGTGTTTTTTTAACTCAGGGGAGAGATTCTCTACGTTTTCATTTCCTGAAACCGTCTCAATGTCGATGATTAAAAAGTCTTGAGTGAGTTCGCGCATCAGTCATGTAAGATACCGCGGATTTCCAATTCTTCAATGAAGATGAGATGTTCTTCAATAATGGAATCTGGTACAAAGATGAACTTTTTATCATAAACCTGAGCATTAATAAAATAACTGACCCAATATTCATTGTTTAAATGGAAGACAGATTCGTCAATTGGTTCTATTAAAGCATATGATTTTGGTTCCACAAATGGGATCATATGACGGAGAATAGAGGTTTGTTGATTTTCAGTTTTAGTTTCACCATATCCTTTGGAGGTCACCATTACATTTTCCAGTTTGTTGTCACTTCTATTGAGAAGGAATACTTCCCAGCTCTCTTCCTTTTTAGCGACTACTACATGTACCTTTTTTACTGGTTTAAAATCAATGTCTTTCTTCACAAACTTTGTCCGTTTTCTTTCATGCAAAAGTATGGACTGAAAAAGGGACGGTAAAATATATTCTTAAGTCTTCTATCTCTTAATGGGAGAACTTATACCTCAACTATTTTTATAGTTATACTTGTGGAAAAATTGCATATGAGAATTATTGCTGTCTTTTTCACTTTGCTCGTTGGTTCATTGTTTGGTCAAGACAAGCAAATATGTATTTCTATTGACGATTTTCCAGTAGTTAGTTACGGTTTAAAAAACGACAATCATGAGCAAGTCATAGCCAATGGTATTTTGAGAGCTGTGAAAAAACATAATGTTCCAGCGATAGGGTATGTAAATGAAGGCAAGCTTTATTCAGATGGCATGTTAGATTCCTCAAGATTGGCAATCTTGGATAAATGGATGGAGTCTGGGCTAGAGCTAGGAAACCATACTTATTCGCACTTAAACTATCATAATGTCTCATTTCAGGACTTTACAGAGGATGTTTTGAATGGTGAAAAAGTCATCAAGCAACTAGCAAATAAATACAATCAAGAGGTTAAATACTTTCGTCATCCTTACCTAAGAAGTGGTCTAAATACCTCAAGCACTGATTCATTGAAGCAATTTTTAATTGAGAATGAGTATCAAGAGGCTTTCGTTACGGTGGATAATGATGAATATCTTTTTGCCTCTAAATATGCAAAAGCTTATAAGGCAAAGGATGATCTGTTAATGGATAAAATAGGAAGTGCTTATTTGAAATACATGGAGCAAAAGCAACTTTATTTTGAGGAAATTTCCATTGAGCTTTTCGGTAGAAATATTAAACATACATTACTCATTCATGCCAATTTCCTTAATTCAAGGTACTTGGACGAATTGTTGTCTATATATGAAAAATTGGGATATTCATTCATTACTCAAGGAGATGCAATTTCAGATGAAGCTTACAAAACACCGGTAACAAGGTTTGGAGATTGGGGTATTTCCTGGATCCAAAGATGGGGCCTGAGTCAAGGTAAGAAAGGGTCTTTTTTTACCAATGACCCAGAAACACCTGATTTCGTAAAGTGAGGATACTCGTCAGAAATTTATAGAAATAAAAAAGGCTCTGGTG
>CAYGTD010000088.1:0-12028 GCA_964352725.1 uncultured Roseivirgaceae bacterium | reverse complement strand
GCTGATGGACGTGAATTGAAAGATCAAGATGCGATTCTTGATAGCTTAGAACATCCAAGTTGGAATAGATTATTTCATATATATGATGCTTTTAAGTTAGGCATTCCATTTAAGACGATCCATAATTTATCAAAAATAGATCCTTGGTTCTTAAACCAAATTGAAGAGCTAATAACCCTTGAAAAAGAGATTGAAAAATATAAGATAGATACCATTTCTCGAGAGCTACTGCAAACAGCCAAAGAGAAAGGATATGCTGATAGACAAATTGCTCATTTGTTAGACTGCTTAGAAAGCGAGGTTTTCAATAGGAGAAATGACCTTGGAATAAAAAGAGTGTATAAACTAGTGGACACTTGTGCTGCAGAGTTTGAAGCACAGACTCCTTATTACTACTCTACTTTTGCTGATGAAAATGAATCTCCAGTTTCAGACAAAAAGAAAATTGTAGTTCTTGGTTCAGGACCAAATCGTATTGGGCAGGGAATTGAATTTGACTACTCATGCGTGCATGGCGTACTGGCTGCCAAAGAATGTGGATATGAGACCATCATGATTAACTGTAACCCAGAGACAGTATCTACTGACTTTGATGTAGCTGATAAACTGTATTTTGAACCAGTATTTTGGGAACATATATACGACATTATTCTTCATGAAAAGCCAGAAGGAGTCATTGTCCAGCTTGGTGGACAAACTGCTTTGAAGCTCGCAGAAAAGATGGAGCGATATGGTATAAAGATTATTGGAACAAGCTTCCAAGCGCTAGATTTAGCTGAATCAAGAGGAAGATTCTCAGACTTACTGAAAGAATTGGGAATTCCTTATCCGGAATACGGTACTATTGAAAACGCAGAGGATGCAGTAGAACTCTCTAAAACAATTGGTTTTCCATTGTTGGTCAGACCAAGTTACGTTCTGGGAGGTCAGAATATGAAGATTGTGATCAATGAGAAGGAACTTGAGCATCATGTGATAGACATTCAGAAGCACAATCAAGATGGAGAGATACTTCTTGATCATTTCCTCGAAGGTGCGATTGAAGCTGAGGCAGACGCTATTTGTGATGGAGAGAATGTCTATATCATAGGAATAATGCAGCACATAGAGCCTGCTGGTATTCATTCAGGAGATTCATATGCCGTACTTCCTCCATTTAATTTGGGAGATTTCGTCATCAGACAAATAGAAGACTATACCAAGAAAATTGCGGTAGCTCTTGAAACTGTTGGTCTGATCAATATTCAATTTGCTATTAAGAATGATAAAGTCTACATCATTGAGGCGAATCCTAGAGCATCAAGAACAGTGCCTTTCATTTGCAAGGCATATCAAGAGCCATACGTCAATTACGCTACTAAAGTGATGCTAGGTGAGAAAAAAGTAACAGACTTTGATTTCAAACCTGTAAAAAAAGGGTACGCTATCAAAGAGCCTGTCTTTTCATTTCACAAATTCCCGAATGTAAATAAAGAGCTAGGGCCAGAAATGAAATCAACAGGAGAATCGATTTATTTCATTGATGATTTGATGGATGATTATTTCATGGAAATCTACTCTGAACGAAACTTGTACTTGAGTAAGTAAGTTTATAGAGATATGTTGAAATTTTTACTCATAATCGTTTTGGTGGTGTATGCTCTCTTCAGGATAGGCACCTTCCTATTAAAGATCTTCTTTGGAAGCTTGGGCAAACAACAATATTCTCAGCAAAGAACATCTTCAAGAAGAGCTCCGGGAAGCAATCTGAATATTGACCATGTACAAAAGCAAAAATCAAAAAAGGAGCAAGATTTTTCTGGAGGTGAGTATGTGGATTACGAAGAAGTAAAATGATCCAATACTTACTTCAGGATAAAACATAATAACTTAGCTTTGTTCCCCATTTTAAAATCAACCTATGGCGTGGTTTAAGCGACAAGACAAAGGAATAAAAACAAAAACTGAAGACAAGAAGGAAGTACCTGATGGTCTTTGGTATAAAACCCCAAAGGGTAATATCATTCATATGCGAGAGCTTAGAAATAACTCATACGTATGCCCTGATGATGATTACCATGTAAGAATCGGATCAAAAGAATACTTCGAAATTCTGTTCGATAACAATGAATTTACTGAACTAGATACAGATCTATCTTCAGGAGATCCATTGGAATTTGAAGACACGAAAAAGTATCCGGATCGTATTAAGGCTACTCAAAAGAAAACAGGATTGAAAGATGCGCTTCGTTCTGCTACTGGCAAAATGAATGGCATTCAGATAACTGTAGCCTGCATGGACTTTGCTTTTATAGGTGGTTCTATGGGTTCTGTTGTGGGAGAAAAGATTGCTCGGGCAATTAATCACTCCCTAGAGAATAAGATACCTTTCTTGATGATATCAAAATCAGGAGGTGCTAGAATGATGGAAGCTGGATTTTCACTCATGCAGATGGCAAAAACTTCTGCTAGATTAGCTTTGCTTTCTGAGGCAAAAATTCCTTACATCTCTTTATTGACAGACCCAACAACAGGAGGAGTAACAGCTTCCTATGCAATGCTTGGTGATTTTAATATTTCAGAACCAGGTGCTTTGATCGGCTTTGCAGGTCCAAGGGTGATTAGAGAAACAATTGGTAAAGATTTACCAAAAGGATTTCAAAGTGCTGAATTTGTATTAGACCATGGATTTTTAGATTTTATTGTTGATAGACGTCAGCTAAAAGCGAGATTGACCGTGCTTCTAAAAATGCTTGATTAGATTAAAACATTAATAAAGCTTTCTGGTTGATTACTGTGCTACTAAAAAGGCATGAAAAACAATTAGAATGGACTTGTTATTCTACTATATTTGTGCCTGATTTATAATTAATAAAGATTTTAGACTTATGTCTTCAATAGTCATTACTTCCATCATCGCCTTCACGGTATTAATTCTATTATTAGTCCTTGTACTTCTATTGGCACAATCCAAGCTAGTACAGTCTGGGCCAGTTAGTATTATTGTGAATGGAGATAGAGAGAATCCAATTGTTACAACTGCAGGTTCTACATTGTTGTCTACGCTATCTCAGCAAAGTGTTTTCTTACCTTCTGCTTGCGGAGGAGGTGGTACATGTGCGATGTGTAAGTGTACTGTGGTAGAAGGCGGAGGAGATGTGCTCCCTACTGAGGTAGGGCATCTGAGCAGATCTGAGCAAAAGGAAAAAGTTCGACTTTCATGTCAAGTGAAAGTTAAGAATGATATGGAAATTGAGATTCCAGAAGAAATTTTTGGAATCAAGAAGTGGGAAGCAACAGTTGTAAGAAATTGGAACGTTTCTTCCTTTATTAAAGAATTTGTGGTTGAGATTCCAGAGGACATGGATTATGAGGCTGGGGGATATATACAAATCGAGGTTCCGAAGTGTGAAGTAGATTTCAAAGACATTGATATTACAGCGCATCCAGAGGAGCACGAAAATCCTAACAGATTTCAAGAAGAGTGGGATAAGTTTGGTCTATGGGATTTGAAAATGAAAAACGACGAGACTATTGAAAGAGCATATTCAATGGCTTCTTATCCTGCTGAAGGTAGAGAAATAATGTTGAATGTTCGTATTGCAACTCCACCTTGGGATAGATCTAAGAATGGTTGGATGAATGTGAATCCAGGCATAGCTTCTTCTTACATATTCGGATTGAAAAAAGGTGATAAAGTAACTATTTCTGGTCCTTATGGAGAATTTTTCATTAATCCCTCTGATGCAGAAATGCTCTATGTAGGTGGTGGAGCTGGAATGGCGCCAATGCGTTCACACTTATATCATCTGTTCAAAACCTTGAAGTCTGGCCGTAAAGTTTCTTATTGGTATGGTGGACGATCTAAAAGAGAGCTTTTCTACCTAGATCATTTTTATCAACTGGAAAAGAGCTTCCCGAACTTCTCATTTCATATTGTGCTTTCAGAACCATTAGAAGAGGATAACTGGAAAGAAAAGAAAAGTATGGAAGATGAAGGAGATGGCTTCTTAGGATTCGTGCACCAAGCGGTGATTGATCACTACTTGAGCAAGCATGACTCCCCCGAAGAAATTGAATTGTACTTTTGTGGGCCTCCATTGATGAACCAAGCAGTACAAAAAATGGGAGAAGATTACGGTATTCCTGACGAAAATATCCGATTTGATGATTTTGGTGGATAACTAAATCAATCATTAATACAAAAAGCCGCTATGATCTTTGTCATAGCGGCTTTTTTATTGAGTTTATTTGAATAGAAAATAACTAATGAGCTGATTCGGATCGGGAGATTTGCTGGTTGAGTCCAACATTAATAATCGTGCCTTCTCCTAAATGCAGAAAAATCAATTAAGAGAATTTATCAAATGTATAATTTCTTCTACGTCAAGAAGATAGTCAATACGAGAATCAAACATTTGACCTAAAGCAAAAGAAAATATTTTTGAAAAATTTCATACTAAACAAAAAAGGTCCGCACTATGCAGACCTTTCTTTTAGTACTTAAAATAATGCTTTTCGCACTATTTTTCTTTCCTTTTCCTAAAGCTCAAATTTGATACCTTGAGCCAAAGGTAACTCAGTGGAATAGTTAATTGTATTCGTTTGTCTTCTCATGTATGCTTTCCATGCATCTGAGCCAGATTCGCGACCACCACCGGTTTCCTTTTCGCCACCGAATGCACCACCAATTTCAGCACCAGAAGTTCCGATATTGACATTGGCAATTCCGCAATCAGATCCGGCATAAGACAAGAACAATTCTGACTCACGGATATTGGTTGTCATGATAGCCGATGAAAGTCCCTGAGGAACTGCATTTTGTATTTCAATTGCTTCCTCAATGGTAGAGTATTTAATCAAGTATAAAATTGGAGCAAAAGTTTCGTTACAAACGATCTCGTATCCTGCCTCAGCTTCGTATATAGCAGGCTTCACATAGCACCCTGATTCATATCCTTTACCGGAGAGAACTTCTCCTTCTACTACAGTTTTACCACCTTCTGCTTTCACTTTTTCAATAGCAGCTTGATACATTTTTACCGCATCGGTATCGATTAGTGGCCCCACGTGGTTATTTTCATCCAAAGGATCTCCAATTCTAAGCTGTCCATAAGCTTTCGTAAGGCTTTCTTTCACTGCTTCATACTGGCTTTCATGTATGATCAATCTTCTCGTAGAAGTACATCTCTGTCCTGCAGTACCTACAGCACCAAATACAGCTCCAGGAACAACAAGATTTAAATCTGCATGCTCCGAAATAATGATGGCATTGTTTCCACCCAATTCTAAAATATGCTTACCAAGTCTTGCGCCAACTGCCTCTCCAACTGCTTTACCCATTCTGGTAGATCCAGTTGCCGAGATTAAAGGAACTCTTGTATCCGCAGCAAGTTTTTTTCCTATTTCTGCATCTCCGATAACCAATCCACAGACGCCTGGATGAACGTTATTTTTTTCAAATACTCTTTGAGCTATTTTTTGACAAGCAATTGCAGAAATAGGAGCTTTTTCGGATGGTTTCCAAACACACACATCACCACATACCCAAGCTAGAGCAGTATTCCATGCCCATACTGCTACCGGAAAGTTGAAAGCAGAGATGATGCCTACCACGCCAAGTGGGTGATATTGCTCATACATTCTGTGTAGAGGACGCTCAGAATGCATTGTTAAGCCATATAATTGTCTTGAAAGACCAACTGCAAAATCGCAGATGTCGATCATTTCTTGAACTTCACCTAATCCTTCCTGTAAGGATTTTCCCATCTCATAAGAAACAAGAGTGCCTAACTCATCTTTATAAACTCTTAGTTCATTTCCAAACTGGCGAATGATTTCACCTCTTTGAGGAGCTGGTAGTTTTCTCCATTCTACAAAAGCTTCTTGAGCTGAGGAGATTACCTTCTCATAAGCATCGTCATCAGCTAAAGTGACATCAGCAATCTTACTACCATCAACAGGGGAGTATGAAGAAATGACTTTACCTTTTGTTTCCAACCATTGAGATCCGATTGCGGCACCTCTGTTTAGAGGCTCTATCTGAAGTTTTTCAAGAATTTGGGCTGTTTTTTGGGACATTTTTTGGATTATTTATTGAAAATGATGTGCAAAGCTAAAAAATGCATTACAGCCTAAAAATTATATGGTAACTTTAGATTTTAAACTACCAAAAAATTTATGCAAAATCCTGAATCCGCCTCAGATTTTGTGCCTGTTGCCAAATTGCTTTCGGACACTCAAAAGAGGAAAATACATCATTTATTTAATGTTTTGGACATTGATAAGAATGGATTCTTGCAACCAGAAGATTTCGTAAACGTAGGTAAGAAAATTGTAGAGCTTTTGGGCTTAGAGGAAGATTCTAGAGCTGCACGCCTTATACTTCTAAAATCTCATCGTTTATTTGTTCAGCTTTTAGCTGATCTGAATAATCCGGAATTAAGTCTTACGCTTTGGGATTGGGTTGAGTTCTTTAGAATTCAATTAGAAAGTTCAGAGGAGGGTATTTTGGAGCACTATATCCAACGGACGTCCAGGCACCTTTTTGATTTATTCGACATGAATCAAGACAAAGTGATTTCTATTGTAGAGTATACCGATATGCTTACGATCTATAATTTGAGTCACGAAACAGTGCGAAGGGGTTTTGAGGAATTAGATGAAAATGGGGATAATCATATCAGTGTAGAGGAAATGATTATTGGATTACGGAATTTCTTTCAATCTTCAGATCCTGAAGCACGCGGTAATTTAATATTTGGTGATTGGAAATGATTAGAAAATGAGTTTCCATCGGAAAGCCCATTTCCAAGCCAACTTATAATCCTCTATTGCTGCTTCTTCTAATATTTTTCTTAATTCTGACTTTCTGAAAGATCTTGCTACAGAAACTGAGGCGTCATTCTTAACCATTTCCGATTTCGAAAATAATGAGATGAGCGCAATAATACTCCAATAGGCAAGTGGATGTCTATGAAGATCATTAATAATAACTCCTTCACGTGCTTGTTTTTTGAATTGGGAAAAAAGCTGAACGAGTTCTTCATTTGAAAAATGATGGGTAAAGAGACAGCAATGAATTAAATCGAACGATTGTGACTGGAAGTCTTCACTGAATATATTGATAGCTTGATAGCTGATCTCAGGAAAATCTACCGTGTTTTTCTTTGCATATTCTATGATATTTGAATTTGCATCTATCCCCACAAAATTTGCTTTAATGTTCTTTTTCCTCGCCCATTGAGCCATCTCCTTCATAATATCACCACCACCACAACCAAGATCAACTAATGATATTGATTTTTTTCCTAAGGCTATTTTTTTAAAAGCAGAAACACTAATTTGATTACCTCCTAGCCATTTATTAATGGTATTGAGTTCGCGTAATGTCTGGGCAATAACTGGACCTGAGATCTTCAGATCATCCATTATTTCTATTTCCTCAGATCGATTTTCAAGCATGGATGTGAGTTTTTAGTACGGCGCTTTCCATCGTAAGTCCTGGGCCAAATGCAAAGCTGAGAATGTGCTTTTGATTATCCTCTTGTCCCAAAGAATCCATTATTGATTTCATGATAAAAAGAACAGTAGGTGATGACATATTTCCATGCATTTTCAGTCCATTTCTTGCATGTTTATTTTGATCCTTAGAAATATTTAGTTTTTCTTCTATGACTTCTAATATTCGCTTTCCTCCTGGGTGAATGGCAAAAAAATCAATATCTGATAGTGATAAATCAATATGCTGAAACAAACGGTCTGTCAACTCGCTTATCCCGCTTTTGATTACATCCGGGACTTTGGCCGAGAGCTTCATCTCGAATCCATCATCTCCTATGTACCAGCCCATCTCATTTTTTCCATTCAGCGCAAGGTCGCTGTAGAAATTTTTTAATTCAAATGCTTTTTTGGAGGGATTGGACCCAATAAGCAATGCAGCTGCACCATCTCCAAAAATGGCGTTAGCAAGTAAATTTTCTTCGTCTTTTTTTTCTTGTAAATGAATACTGCATAGTTCAACGCATACAATCACCACTTTTGCATCAGCATTTGCACCTACAATTTGGTTTGCCATTTTCATAGCATTGAATGCTGCATAGCAGCCCATGAAATTGATAGATGTGCGTTGAATGTCTGTTTTAAATCCAAGTCTTTCTATCAATTCTATATCAAGTCCTGGCGCATACATGCCTGTACAGCTGACAGTAATTAAATGTGTTATTTCCTGAAGGTCAGTTCCTTCAATTGCCTGATAAACAGCTTTTTCTGCAAGTTGAATAGCATGTTTTTGATAGATTTCCATGCGTGGTTTTGCAGAGGGAAATCTAGTATTATCTTTAAAAAAAGCCCTTCCATTTAGCCTAGTATGAAAGTCTTCAAGTACAGAATATCTTTTTTGGATACCACTTGCACGATATAAAATGCGGAGATTCCGCTCCTCTTCATTATTTAGTTTTAAGTGACGGACCATAAAATCTGCAATAACAGACTGATCAGTGACATATGGAGGAAGCGCAGTACCTATGGATTGAATAAATGCAGACATATTCTTGTTCTTACTTAATATTAACCAACTTTTGCATACAAATCATTCCATTTGAAAAAGTCTACACTTCTACACCTTAGAATTCCATTTTCATTTTTCCTATTGCCTGTGTTTTTATTGACATGTGCAGTGGTGGGGGAAGTGAATCAAATGAATTTCTGGTTGACGTTTTTGATCCTCCATTTCTTAGTCTACCCTGCTAGTAATGGCTATAATTCTTATTTTGATAAGGATGAGAAAAGTATTGGAGGCTTAAAAAATCCTCCAAAGGTTTCAAAAGAATTGTACTGGGTCGCTTTGGTGTTTGATGCTATTGCGTTGGGTGTTGGATTTCTTATCTCACTAGAGTTTGTGGTGATGATCTTTGTATATGGACTCATATCAAAAGCATACAGTCATCCAGCTATTCGGCTAAAGAAATTTCCCATTCTGGGATGGTTAGCTGCAGGTGTTTTTCAAGGATACTTTACTTTCATGCTTTCGTATATAGCGTTAACAAATGTTTCATTAGCTGAAACATTTCATTTTTCTATTCAATTCCCCGCTATGCTGAGTTCAATACTACTCCTTGGTTCATACCCAATGACTCAAGTATATCAGCATGAGGAAGATGGAAGGAGAGGCGATTTGACTATGAGTAGATTACTAGGTGTCATAGGAACTTTTCATTTCACAGCACTTTGGTTTGGAGTTTCTACCGCTGGATTCTTTTATTACTTCATAGACCAATATGAATTTCATTACGGAGTAGCTTTCCTTATCTTTCTAAGTCCAGTGCTTATCTTTTTTGGACAGTGGTATTTAAAGGTGAGGAAAAATGTTCTTGCTGCTGATTTCTCGTCTACTATGAGACTAAATTTAATTTCTTCTTTAGCACTCAATGCTTTTTTTCTGTACTTGTGGCTTTTTTAGAAAGGAGCTCCGTGAGTTTGCTTCATAAGAAATTTAGCAAATGGAGTGAACGCTTTTCCTGCTGAAACAGCCCACTCTGAGACTTTCGTAGCACCAAAAAGAGATTGTATTTTTCTTCCAGCTAATAGTCTTTTAGCAAATTGATCATTCCACGCTTTGATATAATCTTTCTCTAGTTGTATTCTATTGAAAGGATTTGAGGTGTAATGCTTTATCACCAACTCACTTAAAATCTTTGCTGAATGAATTGCCATTGCCATTCCATTTCCACAAAGTGGTGTTATCATTCCTGCCGAATCACCGGACATTAGAATGTGGTCAAATACGGGCTCTTTTTTTTCAAAGGAGATTTCGTTAATTACTTCAGGTTTTTCAAATAGAAACTCTGAATGATTAAAAATTTGCTTTAAATATGGGTTAGCCATCAAAACATTTTCTTCCATTGAAGTGATATCTGAATATTTTTTCAAATTGTTTCTATGAGTTAAGTAGCATAGATTGAAGGTATCATTTTCAATCCTGTTTATCCCACAATATCCATCTTTAAAGTTGTGTAAGGCAACTGCATCTTCATTCGCTTCATTTGTTTTTATATGATACTTCACTCCAACATATGGAGATCTTTCTGACATAAATTTTCTATCTAACCTTTTGTCCAACAGGCTCCTCTTACCAAAAGCACCAATTGTTATCCTGCTTTTATAATCTGTGTCAGAATTGGTTTGTAAATGGAAGTGATCTTTATGAAAATGACATGATGTAATTCGCTCATGGATAATAGTGACACCTAGTTCTAAGGCTTTACTTGCAAGCCAGTTATCATAGGCATATCTACTCAAACCAAACCCTCCTAAGTCCAATTCCATTTCAAGGCTTTTGCCAGAAGGGGAAGTCAATTGAAACTGTCGGATTGAAACAGGTATTAGTTCAGAAGGAAAGAGGTTGTTTTTTTGTAAAAATGGGATTACTTCATTCGAAATATACTCTCCACAAACTCGATGGAACGGATATCTTTTCTCCTCGAAAAGAGTAACTGAAATACCTGCTTTTTTCAGAAGGATTGCGTTGATCAGTCCTGAAAGCCCACCACCTATGATCGATACATCTACCATCCTTACAAGTTGAATTATTGATATTGTTTTTGAAAAATAAAAGCTCGCTTAATATCCCACAAGAAAAGATACAGTTAAAAAATATTTCTTAAAAAATGTAATTAGTACAAAAAATACATGATATAGTTTAATTTAATTGCATTTATACCCTAATCGGGGTATTGCAATAAGTCCATATTTTGAATAGCTTGTTAAAAATTTATAATCTAAACAATAACCCATTGTAATTATAACTTCTATCACTTAACCTCATTACCATGAAAAAATCTTTCACAAATTTTCTTACTGTCATTTTTCTTTTTGGATGTTTTATAACGCTGGGTCAAAACCAGTTGCAGCTCAAAGCAGATAAAATAACGAAGAACGCTGTTTCAATATCCGAGAATTCGGAAGAGCTTCAGCAAGAAAGGGAATTACAAGAAAAAATGAGAGCCATTGCGAAAAGGCTTTATCCAAATAGATTTCAACCAATTGCGGAGCAAAATAGAAAGAATTTACAGAGGGGTAATAAAAGCTCATTGAGTTTAGCAAAGACCTCTGATTCAGCACCTCGTGATGCGGAGAAGCAGGAACAAGTGAGTTATGATTTTACAGATAAAGATCAGGTTACTCATTTCAGAGATGATCCAAATGCACGAGATCAATTTGAGGTTTTAAGAACAAAAAATCCTGCAACTGGATTGGTTCCAAAAGATATTAGGCGTTTGGAGTTGAATTTCACAAGGGACCAACTTAAAAAAAGAGGGAGAGTGAAGGCGCCAGGAGACATATTGACTCCATGGACTAATAGAGGACCACATAATGTTGGTGGAAGAACAAGAGCTTTGGCAGTGGATCTAACTGACGAGAATATAGTTTTAGCTGGAGGTGTTTCAGGTGGTATGTGGAAGTCTACTGACCAAGGAGCTTCATGGACAAAAACTACTGGCAGTAATGAATTACAAAGTGTAACATGTATTGCTCAAGACCCAACTAACACTTCTGTTTGGTACTATGGTACAGGTGAGTTTCGAGGTAATTCAGCAGGAGATCCAGGAGCTTTCTATTTTGGTGATGGTATTTACAAATCAACAGATGGAGGATCAAGTTGGACATTGTTGTCTGTAACGTCCACAGATACACCAGAATTCTGGGATCAGGATTTTGATTTTAATCATGAAATGGTGGTAAATCCAACTAATGGAAATCTTTTAGTTGCTACAATTGGAGGCATTTATCAATCTACTGATGGAGGTGATTCCTTTACTAAGACACTTCCAGGTGGGGCTGACTCTCGTTGGTCTGAATTGGCAATAACTAGTACGGGGCTGGCATATGCCGTAATTGATGATCAAGGTGTTTTTAGTAGCAGTGATGGAGTAACATGGACTGATATTACACCAACAAATGGTTATTCGCTAAATAGTGGTGAAAGAAAAGAACTGGCGATTGCACCATCGAATGAAAACATAATGTATCTGCTAGGACAAGATGGAAA